>NZ_JBFPJI010000358.1:0-3115 GCF_040838205.1 Bacillus sp. S4 | reverse complement strand
CAACATATCTTTATCATTTAACATTGAATAACTAATTCGTAAATGATTATATTGATTTTCATGGTTTAATAGACAAGCTGTTCCGGGTAAAAAAGAAACATCTACTTCATTCGCTTTTTGTAATAATGTAAAAGGGTCGATTGACCGAGGGAGTGTAACCCATAAGTTAAATCCACCATTAGGTATTTCAAATTCTAATTCTTTTAATGGAGATAATATATCAATTGTTAAATCACGTCTAATTTGTAAAGCTGTACGTAATTTTTCTAAATGATTTTTCATTCGTTCCGCCCGTAAAAAAGGAAGTAGTGCTTTCTGCGTTAATAAAGGGCTACCAATATCCATAGAAGCTTTCACTGCATATAACCATTCAAAAATAGGACCTTCAGCTGCAAGCGCCGCGATGCGAAGGCCTGGTGCTAACGTTTTACTAAATCCTTTTAAATATATAACATGACCATTTGTATCAAAGCTTTTTATGGGGGGAGGTACTATAGCATCCTCAAAATAAATTTCTCCGAAAGAGTCATCCTCAATAATGAAGAAGTTATATAACTCTGCTAGTTCTACAAGCTCTATTCTTCGTTCTTTACTCATCAAAGTACCTGTTGGATTCTGAAAAGTAGGATTCACATATAACAAGACAGGATTTTTCCTTTGACAAATATCATCGATTAAGTCTGAGCGAATTCCGTTGTTATCAAGACTAACAGGGATAATTTGAACTCCTTTATTAACAAATACATCAAGCGCCGCTCCATAACATGGACTTTCTACTAAAACTAAGTCTCCGGGCTTTAATAATGTTTGAGCGATTAAATCAATTCCTTGCTGGGCACCACTTGTAATTAATAATTGAGATGGATCTATAACTAATTGTTGGTGTTCTTTTAAGTAGTTCGTTATTTCCACTCTAAGTTCTTTATCGCCTTGAACAGGTCCGTAAGTTGCTAAAATCATTTGATCTTTATTAAGTAATTTGAGCATTTCATCTGAAAGAAATGGATTTGGTAATAAACGTGGATACAGGATCGCTTGTGAAAAATCGAAATATTTACGGTGTTGGTTCATTACATATTGAGAACGCATAACATTAATAGATTTCGTTTGTTGCCATTGATACGGAATTGGTTTGAAATCTTTTCTTATTCGTTTATGTATATAGGCACCTTTTCCTTGCTCGATCCGTATATAATCTTTTGTTTCTAACTTTTTATATGCCTTACGAACTGTTAATAAGCTAATTTGTAAATCATCGGCCATAGAACGTAAAGAAGGGAGGTAATCGCCATGTGTAAGCATCCGGCTTTGAATCCTCTCAACAATTTGCATATATATTTGTTGGTAATATGGTATGTTGGATTCTTTACGTAGTACTATCTTCATAGAATCACCTGTTTTTCTTTTTAATTTAATTAAAGCGAAAAACATTCTGACAATCAACTATATTTTTTTCAACTGTTATATGCGTGGATACACTGTTATACACCATATCCTCTATACTCATTTCAAGAGTGAAAAGGAGGAAGACAAATGGTCATTTTAAATTATATTTTAGTATGTATTATTTTTGGAACGACATTTTTAACGATAAAAATTGGAATAGAAGCGGGCGCACCACCATTATTTTCAGCTGGAATTCGTTTCTTTTTAGCGGGCCTTATTCTCATTATTATTTTTAAATTAAAGAGAAAGGATATTAGGCCTTACTTATTATCAAAACGTATTATATATGCTGGTTTTTGTTTAACTTTCATGACATTTGCGACCCTTTACTGGGCTGAACAATATATTTCTTCTGGATTAGCTGCAGTACTATCCGCAACAGGTCCAATGATGATTTTACTATTGCAATCAAAGAGAAATAAAACAAAATTGCAAAAAGAACAACTTGTTGCTTTAGTTATCGCACTCATTGGCGTTTTTGGTATTTCTTTACCTGGAATGCATCAAGAACTTACATTAATATGGAGTATCGCTTGCCTGGTTATATTAGTAGGAGAGTTATTTTATGGAATAGGTTCTATTCGTTCAAAAGAAATACTTTCAGATTTACCGGACGTATCACCATTTCTCATTAACGGTATTCAAATGTTTTATGGGGGAATCTTGCTGTTAATTGTATCTGTTGTAATGGAACAGCCTAATCTAACAGTCTTAACATCTTGGAGTGTACAATGGCCAATTTTATATCTCATATTTGTAGGGTCTATCGGCGGACACGGCTTATATTACTGGCTCTTATCAAAAACAAATCCAGTATTTCCATCAACGTGGTTATATGTATCTCCATTAATTGCTGTTATTGTAGGTTATTTTATATTAGGAGAACCATTAAATCCTACAATGGGAATTGGTGCTTGTTTAATCTTGATTGGTGTGTTTTTAGCAAATCGTTCTACACTTGGGGTTTATTTTAAGCAAGGAAGGTTGTTAAAAAAAGAGATGTAGTTAAAGTTTAATGATGTGGAAAACAGCGAAAAACGTATTCAAACTTTAGAAGAAAATGATTAACATATTAGAATACAGATTAGAGATAGTAAAATCAAAAACACAGTGGGGGAAATAACCAACTGTGTTTTTATATAGGGTGTATTTAATTTTACAATTAACTAAATCGATCGCATATTGTTTGGTGGATGAGTGTTATTTTTTTATTACGGTATTGCCCATCGCAATAGAAATTCGATTCCAGCTGTTTATTTGATTAATGATTAACACAAGATCAACATATTGTTTTTCGTCAAAGTATTCACGTACTCGGTTGTATAGATTTTCAGGAACTCTTTTAGTAGGAATGAGAGTAATATGCTCCGATAGTTCCAAAGCAACTTTTTCTTCAGGAGTATAAAAATCACAATCATTCCAAGCATTTAAGCAATAAATTCTTTGCTCGGTTTCACCTAATTTTCGGGCGTCAGAAGTATGCATATCGATACAATAAGCACAACCATTAATTTGAGAGACTCTAATTTTTATAAGCTCTCTAACAGCGCGATTAATTGAGGATTTCTTCGTGTATTTCTCCATATCCATCATAATTTTCATACCATCAGGCGAAATATCATAGTAGGCAATTCTTTGACTCATAAGACAAAACCTCCATTATTATAAG
>NZ_JBFPJI010000357.1:0-3118 GCF_040838205.1 Bacillus sp. S4 | reverse complement strand
TTTCTGAAATATATAAGTTTCTTTTTAATATACGATTTAAATATGGTCCTAATTTCACTCCGCATATGAGGCGATCTTCGCTATCTTCAACAATTGGGAACATTTCTTTTTCTGTTACATATTGATCTACGGCCTTTTGTACGATATCAATTTCTTTAACTAGGTTTAAATTTTCTTCTGTATGTTCAAATACTTCAAGCGTTTCCTTCGTTATCAGAAAAAAATTTGTTGGAAATGCAGGTAAATAAGGCTTTAACAAATCATAATTTACTGTGTAATCATCATTTACTAAGACTGTATAAACGATATTAGCATTCGTTTCTAAAAACTTAGCCATCGCTTGTTCTAATTCATCTTTCGTAATTTCCCTATCTTCTTTTCCAGTTCTGAAAAAGCGAAACATCGTATCGCCTCCTTTTTACTATATTATAGCATAAAAGAAAACTGAAAAATTATAAAAAACTCTATTGAAAGAATTTTTCGATAGAGTTTTTCTTTAATCAATTTATGTTTATTTTAAGAATGCACTTAACATCCATACATGTTGTTCTAATGTCGTATGAATTGCTAATAGCATATCAGCTGACGTTTCATCACCAGCTTCACCAGCTACTTCCATACCTTCTTTTAATTCTTGAATAAGTGCAGAAAAATCGTTTACTAAAGTTTGTACCATTTCTTCTGCAGACTCTTTGCTTGTCCCTTCGATTACAGTTGAAGTTGCTAAATACTCTTTCATTGTCGCTAACGGTTTTCCTTCTAACGCTAAAATACGCTCTGCTAACTCATCAATGTACGTTCCTGCTTCATTATAAAACTCTTCAAATTTCTCATGTAATGTAAAGAAGTGTGGTCCTGTCACATACCAATGATAATTATGCAGTTTCACATATAATACATTCCAGTTTGCTACCTGCTTGTTTAATACTTCAACAACATTTGTTTTCGTACTCATACAATCCACTCCTCTTATCATGTTACTATCTTTTAATAACCTAACTTCATTTTACCATATATCCCCTATTCTTCCGAATGAACAGCTTATATGTAACAAAGTTTTAACAACCTTAATATTTCCCTAATATCATATAATTCATGTATCCTTTCAACTACTTCATATGTCTAATTGTCCAAGCTCACACATATGCATAATAGTAAGTTAAGCTCATCATAGAAGAAAGAGGGATAACATGGACAATCAACAATGGCAAGTAGCAAAGAAAGTCGCTGCTACTTATATCGGAACGGTCGTTGGAGCTGGATTTGCTACTGGGCGAGAAATTGTTGAATTTTTTACAGTTAACGGATTGTACGGGACCATCGGCATATGTATAAGTGGATTTTTTTTTATTTGGCTCGGTACAAAAATGATGTTACTTTCATCACAAATCGGGGCATTTTCAGCGCAAGAATTTAATAAATATTTATTTGGAGATGTATTTGGAAATGTCGTAAATACTTTATTATTACTCGTATTATTTGGCGTAACTAGCGTTATGTTATCAGGAGCCGGGGCAGTATTTGAAGAACAACTCCGTCTCCCGAGACAACTTGGTATTTTCATCACAGTCATCGCCTGCCTCATTATTGGGAGCCGGGGGTTACAAGGTGTTTTTGAAGTGAATACACTTGTCGTACCTATTATGATGATTTTTATTATCGGACTTGCTATTACAACCTTTATTCATGGTACAACTCCTATTATTGAAACTGTTCCTACAGAAAGTTGGAATATGAAATGGATTACTAGCCCTATTACATATGTCGCATTAAATCTTTCTCTCGCCCAAAGTGTTCTCGTCCCATTGGCCAGTGAAGTAAAAGATCGAAAAGCTATTTTATGGGGTGGCATTTTAGGAGGCGCGGGGCTTTGCTTTATTTTATTATGTAGCCATTTAGCAATATTATCAGTTGATCAATTTTATCAATATAACATCCCAATGGCTGAAGTTGTAAGAAGGTTTAATGCAACTTTCCATTTTTTCTTTGTTCTTATCATTTTTGGTGAAGTATTCACAACATTAGTTGGGAATATATTCGGAATGACAAAACAAATGCAATCCATTACCGGATGGAAAAGTAATAACATTATTTATTTCATATTACTAATTAGTTATTGCTTTAGTTTCATCGGATATAGTGAATTACTTCATATTCTATACCCTATTATCGGTTGGGTGAGCATCATTTTACTACCGATTATTGCCTTTAAACAACTTCAAAAAACATGAAAAAACATCCGTGTATACGGATGTTTTTTCATGTTCATTCACAGTCTTCACATACTTCCCAGTACGGCCCCATTTCTACTGCAAGGTATGGCTTTAATTGCAAACGAATCATTCGACTTGGCATGCGTTCTAATACGAATTGAATGCCGTCTTCTTCTTCATCCAACTCAACTTTTGAAATAGCAATTCTTTGCATAGTAGTAATAGGGCTTCCATCTTTATATAAAGTGATTTTCACCTCATCATACTCATTAAAATACAATTCAACATTCATTTTCTTTTTTAACATTTCATCAACAATTTCATAATTATCATTTTGTTCCTGGATTATATATTTCCAGCCGCCTCTATCTAATTCTATCGGAGTAGCTTGGAATAATGTCATCAAATCCTCGTATAGCATAAGATAACCCCTCTCTTACTAAAAACGATGAGTATTTTATATACCCTTTATCTCTATCACTATCCATGTTTATTGTACCATATATCACGAATCTTACTGCATTCATTTGCTTTATATACACATACAAAACATATAGTATTTTCAGTTCACTCTCTATTCACTAGTACGTCCTCTTACTGATAACTTATCACTTTCCTTATTTCCTACACACTACTTATACATCTAAAAAAACCACAAAAAAGAAGAGTAATTTATATCACTCTCCTCATAAGACTTTTCCTGTAGCTGCTAATGCTAACACTATAATTAAACTTGCAAATAATAGTGATACAATTAAACTAAAAATCGGTAATATTTTCTTTTCATTCTTCTTAAATAATAACCTTAAACTAAGAATGATATTTAATGGAACAAATATAAAATAAAAGTATTTAGCTATTTCTAATGAGCTATTTGAAAGTGTTTTAAATACAAACACTTCAAT
>NZ_JBFPJI010000356.1:0-3140 GCF_040838205.1 Bacillus sp. S4 | reverse complement strand
ATGATATTTATAACCCTTTTGATTCTTCTATAGAAGAATCATTGAATGAACTTTATCAAAAAAATGACCTCTATAATTTTCCTCTAGTAAAAACCAACAAGTATTTGGAACATTATGTGTTGATTCACATAACAGATCATAAATATGAGGATGGTACTCTTATTATTGGCCCTTCTATGTATCCACAAGTATCTAAAGATATGGTTATTAAGCTTATGGAAGAGTTTAATTCCAGTGCTAGTATACCAGATGGGATTTCCTACTATAATTCCATTCCTGTGATGAAAAAAATCACTTTAATTCAGATAGGAATTTTATTATATTCTCTAATCTCTAAAGAAAAATTAGATGTAAATACTGTTTGGAAAAGGAATAAATCTCTAGAACAAAGATCCTATCCAGCTATCAATCCTGATTTATATATTTCATCACAGCGACAGAATAGTTCGAAATATTACGACATAACATTAGAAAGACAATTTTTCACAGCAATTAAAGAAGGAAATAAACAAAAGTTAATACAGTATGCATATGAATTCCCTCAAGAAAACGCTGCTACTTTATCAAATACGAGTCAGCTTAGAAACCAAAAGAATAACGGTATTATTGCAATTACATTAGCTACCCGGTATGCGATAGATGGTAATCTTCCATCAGAAATCGCTTTTTCACTTAGTGAGCTATATATACAAGCTCTCGAACAATTAGACAATATGTATTCAATAAATCGAGTAATCGAAGATGCTTTATGCACTTTTGCTGATCATGTTAAAGAATATAATTCTAAAAGGTATTCAAATATGATTACTTTATGCCTAGATTATATTAATAAAAACATTTATCGTGAAGTTTCTCTCAATGATCTCGCTAAACTTTTGAATATTACCCCTACTTATTTATCTAGATTATTTAAAAAAGAAGTAGAAATTTCTTTCAGTGAATATATTCAGAGAGAACGAATTGAAGAAGCAAAAAAACTATTACTATTAACTTCTTATCCATTATCAGATATTTGTGCTTGGCTTAACTTTAATGATCAAAGTTACTTCACAAGAGTGTTCAAAAAATTCACCAGCATGACTCCTAAACAATATCGTGAACAACATACCGTAATATAAGTTGGTTCTGGTGCTAAAACTTTGAAGTATATGAAAATGGTCTATCAAACTTGGACATACTGATAGTACTACTCTATAAAAGGTGTGTGAACAGTATGGAAGAGGAGACTATATTTAAGTGGAAACATTATCAACCGGATATTATTTTATTAACTGTGAGATGGTACCTACGGTACAACCTCAGTTTTCGTGATTTAGTCGAAATGATGGAAGAACGTTGGCTATCCCTTGCTCATACAACTATCATGTGATAGGTTCATCAATATGGTCCCGAATTAGATAAGCGTGTACGACGTCATCTTAAATCAACCAATGATTCTTGGCGAGTCGATGAGACGTATGTGAAAGTCAAAGGTCAATGGATGTACCTATATCGCGCTGTTGATTCAAAAGGAAATATAATTGATTTTCATTTAAGCAAAACAAGAGATCATAGGGCTGCAAAGCGTTTTTTCAAGAAAGCTTTGCAGTCTTTTCATGTTTCAAAGTCCCGTGTGATTACAGTAGACAAAAACCCGGCCTATACTATAGCGATTGAAGAGTTGAAGAAAGAGAAAAAGATGCCTGTAGGCATCCAAATAAGGCAGACAAAATACCTTAATAACATTGTAGAGCAAGATCATCGTTTTATTAAAAAGAGAGTTCGTTCAATGTTAGGATTGAAATCTTTTCGTACAGATAAATCTATTCTTTCAGGAATAGAAGCGATGCATATCATAAAAAAAGGCCAACTTATTTTACGGGACAAGTCTGTCCAAAATGAAATGAAGTTTATTCATCAACTATTCGGAATGGCTGGATAAGAATAGATTCCATTAGGAATCTATTTACCTCTTTCAAATAAATGCAATCTTTGCACCAGAACCTCAATATACGTATGAGCTTTTAGGTGAAAAGCTGCTATTAAAGAAGCTAAAAAGAAGAAAAAATAATACATTGTGTAAATGTGTACATTTACACTTACACTTTTACACAAATGCACATATTTTAAACGGAGGAGATTGTATGAGAGCAATTATAGCAATCGGACTAATCATCGTAAGTTATATACCATTCCCAATACTCACAATACAACTAATTCAATTACTCTTTTTAGTGCTTACCCTAAGTTTTGGATTCTATCTTTTATATAACATGTTTATCGGCATAGTTGCTATTGGAATAGGTATTTCAGGTGTAGTAATGGCTACTGCTCTTGTTTCATACGCACTATACTTACTAGCCTAACTTACTACTATATTAAGGAGAATTATATATGAAGACTCATTTAGATTACTTAGAAGAAGATATGGAAATGATGAAACTATTAGGAAATCCTACTCGTTTTCGTATTTTATGCGAACTATACCCTAACAATACATACAATGTTTCTGAGATACTGCGATCCCTGGATCTACCCCAAGCATATACATCACAGCAATTATCCAAAATGCGAGGTAATATAGTAGACTCAGAACGGAGAGGGAATGAAGTGTACTATTTCATAAAAAACCCTAAAGCAAAAGCAATTATGGAAATATTATTAAATTATAAAAATTAAAACCCTATACGTAAAGGAGAAAACATGTAGGTTCTGGTGCAAAAACTCTAAAGCTCTTGCAAGTAATCTCCTAAACTTGGACATACTGATAGTATGACTCTAAAAAAGGTGTGTGATCAGTATGGAAAAGGAAAATTTGTTTAAATGGAAGCATTATCAGCCTGAACTAATCTTATTAACAGTAAGGTGGTACCTACGGTACAATTTGAGCTTCCGTAACCTCGTGGAAATGATGGAGGAAAGAGGATTATCAATGGCTCACACAACCATTATGCGTTGGGTTCATCAATATGGGCCTCAATTAGAAGAGAAAGTACGACATCATCTTAAATTAACAAATGATTCGTGGAGAGCCGATGAAACCTATATTAAAGTAAAAGGGCAATGGATGTACTTATATCGTGCAGTTGATTCAGAGGGTAATACAATTGATTTTTATCTAAGTAAATCAAGAGATAAACAAGCAGCCAAGCGCTTTTTCA
>NZ_JBFPJI010000355.1:0-3147 GCF_040838205.1 Bacillus sp. S4 | reverse complement strand
TTGCTATTAACACCCATTTACCTTTTTGCAAAACAGCTTTCATATTCACTTTTTCTTCTCTCCTTACCTACTATAATTCCTGGTTATTTTTTTGCTGCAAATTCAAGTTCTAACCTACCCGATTGTGATAATTTCAAGTAACCGTCAAATTCTTTCCCTGATTTACCTTTCATCTTCTTTATTAACCCTGTTTTCTTTCCTTCTAATAATTTCTTTGCATTTGCTTCCGAAATTTTCTTAGTTAAATATTCCCCTGACATTGAGAATTTACATCCTTCCTTATAACCACTGCACCCATAGAATGTTTTACGATTCACGACATCTTTCCCACATTTCGGGCATTTACCAATTGTATCTTTCGCTTTCATATCTTGAATTTTATTATCTATTTTCAACTCACCAATAGATTCTGTAGCCCCTTTAATTAGATCCTTAATAAATCCGCTAGTTTGACTAACAAATATATCCTTAGAACCTTGTTCTTTACCGATTTTTCGCAAATAACCTTCCCATTTCGCTGTTAGTTCAGGTTTCGCTAACATCGTTCCCTGAACTGATTCACAAAGGATTTCTCCTTTTGGTGTAACACTCACTTTATTCCGCTTCACTTCTATATACCCTTGTTTTTTCAACGTTTCTATAATGCCAGCACGAGTTGCTTCTGTACCCAGTCCCTCTACTTCTTTAAGAATAATTTTACTTTCCTCATCTTCTACTGAAGAACCACACTTTTTCATCATGGTAATCAATTGACCTTCTGTATATGGTTTAGGTGGCGTAGTGACACCTTCTTTTGATTTTACTAAGCCCTGGACAAATTCGTCTTGTTTAACTACGGGTAAAAGAGATACTTTCTCTTGATCGTCCTCTTCCTCAATTTTATCCGTCACATACAACTCTTTCCATCCTAAGGATTTTTCTGCCTTTCCTTTTGTGGTGAACAACAGACCGTTCAAATCACTTGTTATTACTGTTTCTTCATACATATAAGGCGCATGGAACATGCTTAATACACTCTTTAACACTTCCATATATAAATTTCTTTGTTTATCAGGTAATCTTGCGATTGTTTCTCTTGATGGAACATTTTTAGTTAATACAATTGCATAGTGTTCCTGGACTTTCTTATTATCAACATAGCGCTTATTTGCAGTTAATGAATGCGGTTGGAAATTCACACTTGCAATGGATTGATAACCACTCAAATTATTCTTTAAATACTCAAACTCACCTTCTGTAATATAATTGCAGTCTGTACGGGGATATGTTACTAATTTAGCTTCATATAATTCCTGAATCCCTTTTAAAACGTCAGCTGGTGAATACTTATATTTTTTGTTGGCCAAAGCTTGTATAGAAGAAAGAGAGAATAATTTTGGTGCTTCTTGTTGTTTTGGTTTTACTTCTACAGATTTAATCATGCCTTGTTGACTGTTATTTTCAGAAAGACTATGTTGCTGCAGCAAGCTCATTAATTCTCCTTTTGTGGCAAATCTCTCTTTATAACGTCCCATGTATACACCGTTTGGAGAAGTAAATTGCGCTTCCAATTCAAAGAAAGGCGTTGGTTTAAAGTTTTTAATTTCCTGTTGTCTCTTATTTATTAAACATAACGCTGGTGTTTGGACTCGACCTACACTATAAGCTCCTTGAACCCCTTTCTGACGTAAGAGAAGTGTATATAATCTACTAGCATTCATCCCAATGATCCAATCACTAATTTGACGAGCTTGCGCTTCCTCAAACATACTTTCAAAATCTTCTCCAGGTTTTAAGTTTTGGAAACCTTTTTTAATTTCATCTACTTCTAAGCTATTGATCCATAGGCGTTTAATCTTTTTATGTGTACATCCAGCTTCCTGGATTATCAACCTTGCAATTGCTTCACCTTCCCTGTCTATATCAACGCCTACGACCGTTGTATCAGCTTCCTTCATTAATTTTTTTACAATATTAAATTGTTTTTTCTTATCAGCCGATACTTTATATTCATAGCGTGAAGGTAAAATTGGCAATTGTGACAAATCCCATTTTTCCCATTCCTTTTTATAATCTTGAGGGGATTTCAATTCTACTAGATGCCCATAAGCCCAAGTGATATTCCCTCCACTTGGTAATAAAGAACAAGGTGGAACATAAAAGTGACCCTCTCTCTTTTCAACTTTCGGGAATGCTTCAGCATACGCTTTCGCTTGATTCGGTTTCTCTGCTAAGACAAGTACGGACATATTTTTAACTTCCTCTCATTAGTAAAATTTTATATAAAAAAGGCGCAGCATTGACTATGCTACTCCTAAAAATACTGTGAACTTGTGTAAATGTGTATTTGTGTACATTTACACAAGTGAATTAAAAAGACCAACATAGCGCTATGTTGGTCTTTTATCTCTCACGCCCCATTTGGCGCATATATGCTATTCTTCTAGCTTGACCCTTTTCTTTATATTCCTGGCACTTTTCCTCTAATTTAGAGAAATCACAGCAAACTCCTTTTAAGAATTTCTGTTTTTGTGAAGGCTTTCCTTGTACAGTTACATCTTTATATACTTTTTCCACTTTATTAGAAACTCGATCCATATTCTCTTTTAAAAACAAATACTGTTTTAACATCAAATTACCATACTTAGGATCTGTCTCCGTTTTTTCTGCTATATCAATTTCTTTACACTCTTTTTCTGGGACTGGAATCATGTTATTGACCAATAAAACTCCAATTCGCTTCTCAGGGTTATCAATATCGAATAACTTTACACTGACCTGGCTATTAAGATTTTTATCATTACGTGATGTTAAAGGCACAAAATAATCATGACCATTGATTTTTTCCAATACACCTACATACGGTCTGCTATGCTGTTCGTCTTTATTAAAGGGTACTTTACTATCTGTTTCTCTTAGATAGTCTATATATTTGGTTGAAATAGTGTAAAATTTAGGATTATCTTTATTAGCCAAATCTCTTCTCCCCCTAAAAACAAAAAAAGTAGGAAGAAAACTCTTCCTACTTTTAAAATTCTTTTTTTGTGCCTACTACGGTAAGGCTACACCAATTTTTTGGTACTCACTACGGTAGAGTTACACCAATTTTTTCGCGCCTACTAAAGTAAGGCTACTCTAATTTTGTACTCTTATTATATGCAATTTACT
>NZ_JBFPJI010000354.1:0-3190 GCF_040838205.1 Bacillus sp. S4 | reverse complement strand
CATATAAATAGTTCTGTATGTAGAGTTGGCACACCAATTGCATAAATAAAAAGTGAGAGATTTAGGAGAAAGGAGGAGTGCTATATATGAGGCACTGTGACGTTTTAATAATAGGCGGTGGAATTATAGGATGTTCTATCGCTTATTACACTTCAAAATACGGAAGAGACGTAACGATCATTGAAAAAGGAGAATTTGTCAGTGGAACGTCTTCACGGTGTGACGGGAATATTTTAGCGATTGATAAAGATCCAGGGTTTGATAGTCAAATGTCGTTAGTAAGTCAAAAATTAGTAACAGAACTAAGTGAAGAGCTGGAGCACTCATTTGAATATAGGGCACCAGGAAGCATTCTCGTTTGTGAATCAGACGAAGAGATGGAGGCAGCACAGCAATGGGTAAATCGTCAAAAAGAAGCTGGATTACCGTTTCGAATGCTTGATAGGCAAGATATAAAAGAAGAATCACCATTTTTTGCAGATGATTTATTGGGTGGTTTAGAATGCGCAACGGATTCAACTGTAAATCCATATCTTCTTGCTTTTTCACTTCTTGCAGAATCGAAGAAATTTGGTACAAAAACTTTTAATCATACAGAAGTAAAAGAAATGAAAAGAGATATAGATGGTTCCTTTATTGTAGAAACAACAAATGGGACGTTTACTGCGAAGCAAGTGGTGAACGCAGCCGGTGTGTGGGCTCCTAAAATCGGACAGATGTTAGATGTGAATATCCCAATTGAACCGAGAAAGGGACATATTATTGTAGCTTCAAGACAACAGCACGTAGGTTGCCGTAAAGTAATGGAATTTGGTTATTTGATTTCTAAATTTGGTGGAAAACGAAAAGTGGATGCTTTAACTGAAAAATATGGGGTAGCTCTTGTGTTTGAGCCAACAGAAAGTCAAAATTTTTTAATTGGTAGTAGTAGAGAATTTGTAGGATTTCATACGAGAATTAATAACGAGGTAATTAAATGTATTGCGAATAGAGCAATTCGTTTTTATCCGAAAATGGCGGATATGATGGTAATTCGTTCATATGCTGGATTACGTCCGTGGACAGAAGATCATTTGCCAATCATTTCAGGAGTGGAACATATTCCGAACTACTTTATAGCAGCAGGACATGAAGGTGATGGGATTAGTCTTGCAGCAGTAACCGGGAAAGTAATTGAAGAGTTATTAAATGACAAAGAAACAATCATTCCTATTGAACAACTTCGTTTGAGTCGTTTTACAGAAAGGGTGTTAAACGGATGAGGTCACAAAGAGTCTTTACGACGATTGATACACATACGGGCGGGAATCCAACGAGGACATTAATTAGCGGGCTTCCTAAGTTAATTGGCGAGACGATGGCAGAGAAGATGTTACATATGAAAAAGGAGTATGACTGGATTCGGAAATTGTTAATGAATGAGCCACGTGGTCATGATGTAATGTCAGGAGCGCTATTAACAGATCCGTGCCATCCTGAAGCTGATATAGGTATTATATACATAGAGACAGGTGGATACTTGCCGATGTGTGGCCACGATACAATTGGTGTATGTACAGCTTTAGTTGAATCAGGTTTAATTCCGGTAGTTGAACCGGTCACTTCTTTAAAGTTAGACACGCCAGCTGGCTTAGTTGAAGTAGATATTTCTGTTCAAGATGGGAAAGCGAAAGAAGTCTCCTTCTGTAACATACCCGCTTTTTTACTGAAAAATATTTCTGTACACGTCGAAGAAGTTGGAACTGTAGAGGCTGATATTGCGTATGGAGGGAATTTTTATGCCATTATCGATGCGAAGTCAGTAGGTCTAGAGTTAGTACCAGAAAACGCATCTACAATCATTGATAAGGCGATTCATATTAGAAATACAATTAATGAGAAGTTTGAAATCATTCATCCGCAGTATTCGTTTATAAGAGGATTAACACATGTTGAATTTTATACAGATCCTACTCATGAAAGTGCGCATGTGAAAAATACAGTTGTTGTTCCACCAGGGGGAATTGATCGATCTCCATGTGGTACAGGAACATCAGCGAAGTTAGCTGTATTATACGCTCATAAAAAAATCGACATTGATGAAGAATTCGTTCATGAGAGTATTGTAGGTTCTCTATTTAAAGGTTGTGTCATGAATACAACATATGTCGAAAATATTGAAGCTGTAGTAACGAAAATTACGGGATCCGCTTGGCTTATGGGTATGCATAGATTTTTTTACAATGAAAAGGATCCACTTAAAGAAGGATTTTTGCTAATTCCGCCGATGGAACATGAAACGGAGGATGTAAAATGAACATTCAAAAAATGTATACAGCAGTAGACGTACACGTAAATGGCGAGGCATTTCGTGTAATGAAAGACGTACCATGCAAATACTACTACAGTTTGGAGCAATTAAACGAACAATTTTCAGGTGAATTAGCAGAAGAAATGAAGCTTTTATTAAATGAACCACGTGGTTTTATCGGTTTAAATGGATGTATTGTCGTTCCTTCTATTCATAATGAAGTGGATGCAGCTGTATTGTTTTTTAATCATGAAGGATCTATACCTCTTCATTACGGAGGTATTGTCGCAGTAATAACGATGTTACTAGAAAGCGGGTATTTAAAAAAGAGAGAGTCTAATCAATACAAAATCGAAACGCTATCTGGAATATTTTCAGTGGATGCATATGTAGAGAATGATGAAGTTGTATCTGTTTCGTTTGAAAGCAAACTATGTTATATGATTGAGAAAAATTTAAAGGTTGGTAATATAAGTTACTCTCTCATACAGGCAGATAAAGTATATGCAGTTGTAGAAAAGGATACGTATTCGCCAGAAATCAGTATTGAAAACATCTCTAAATTAAAAAAATGGGGTGAAGCTACACTTCAATCTATACAAAAACAGTCATTAATAAAAAGACTTATTTTAGTAGATTCTATGCAAAAAGAAAAGAACCATATAAAGTCGATTACATTTCATGAAGATAACTTTATAGTACGTTCGCCGGGTTTTGTTTCTACTATTGTGTCTTATGTTCATACATTATTTAAAAATGATTATATAGCGGATAAACCTTTTAGAAATGAAAGTATTTTTAATAGCTTTATAACAGTAGAAAAAGTGAAGAAAGAAGAACTCGGATACATTTTTCGATTTGAAAGTAGAGGGTTTATTACAGGTATGCAAACATTTATAT
>NZ_JBFPJI010000353.1:0-3199 GCF_040838205.1 Bacillus sp. S4 | reverse complement strand
AAAGAATGTTAATTCATTCACAAAACTAAGCGATCAATCAAAAAAAGACATCCAAATTACTATGGTACTACCTAAGCAAAATGAAAATGGAGATTGGTTAGCTTATGGCTTTACTAGCAGAGAAACATTGAATGCTTTTATTGAAAAGGATAAAAAGGCACTTAAAAATCAAATTAACCCCTTAGGTAGTGGTGCTGGTAGTACCGATTTTTATGAGCATCAAAATAAAGGTGGACAGTATATTTATTGGAGCAGCGGCTTTAAAAACCTACCTTCTAGCTGGAACGACAGAATTTCTTCTGTAAGTACAGCTTCACCTTCTGCAAGTTATTCAACAACGCTATGGGAACATTCTTCAACTCAAGGATATGGAAAAGGTGTCTCCTTTAGACACTCTGATTGGTATGGTCAAACTGCTAATTTAGCTGCGGATTGGAACGATATTACTTCAGCAATTGAAATCAAATAGTAACAGGGCATTTCAATTGAATAGTTGGAACTACATTTTTATATAGTTTCACACAAATTGCTACTTAAATATTATTAGATAGTAGAAAGACCAGTCATTTTAGACTGGTCTTTCTACCTTCACGCATGCAATAATGCTTCATGGATTGCTTCAGATAAATTAGAGAATCATGACATTATTCACTATCAAAACTCTTCTGCAATTTCCGGATGTAAATAATTTGACCAATATGATACGCATTATGAGTCGTTACATTAGCTAGTACTTCCCACCACTTCGCAGATACAGGAAATCCAACTACATCACTTTCAACTTTGTCTTCATTTATGAGATTTTGCCATTGTAACAGTTTCTCTAGGAGTTTTTCTCTTAATTCTTCAAATGTTTGATTATCTGATAGCATAAAACTTTTGTTATTATCACCAATAGCGGGCACGGCATTAACATTTGATTCTTTATACCTTGTTTGCCACGTCGAGTTCCAATACAGTAAATGTTGTACAATTTCAGCTATACTATTACTCTCTTCATTCGGTTTCCAGAAAGCTTCTCTCTCAGATAAATCCTTAACTGCATCTGAAAACGGAATATACCAACTAGGATCATTCGCATTTGCTAATAACTGATCTGCTAAAACATCTTTAACATGGAACACTTTGCTTCCCCCCCATTTTAAAAACTTAATTTCATCATCATGAATGCAATACTCACTTTTCTATATACGCTAAGTCTGTGCGATTCCCTCTTTTTATCCCCATTCCCATACTTAGGTACTTAAAGAAACTTAAAGCACCTAATCTATAAACCACCTCGAAGAATACAGAAATACTACTAATTGCTATTACTTGTATAAAAACAATATGTAAGATTAATAGATTTTCTCCTTAATACTCGTTATGATAAAAGAAAAAGAAAGCGAGCTGACAATGAATAAAAAAATTGCGGTTATTACAGGTGCATCAAGTGGATTCGGACTATTAACTACACTTGAACTTGCAAAAAAAGATTATTTAGTTATCGCTACAATGAGAAACCTTGAAAAGCAAGTAAACTTACTATCTCAAGCTGCTAAACTCAACTTACAGCAAAACATAAAAGTTCAACAATTAGATGTAACAGATCAAAGTTCTATACATAACTTTCAATTATTTTTAAAAGACATGAATAGAGTAGACCTTCTCATTAATAATGCAGGATATGCAACTGGAGGCTTTGTAGAAGAAATTCCAGTAGAGGAATACCGTAAACAATTTGAAACGAACCTTTTTGGAGCTATTTCAATCACTCAACTTGTCTTACCATATATGAGAAAGCAGAAAAGTGGAAAAATCATTAATATAAGCAGTATTAGTGGCCAAGTTGGATTTCCTGGTTTATCCCCTTATGTATCTTCAAAATATGCATTAGAAGGCTGGAGTGAATCGCTTCGCTTAGAAGTAAAACCTTTCGGAATAGACGTTGCCTTACTTGAACCTGGTTCTTATAACACGAACATATGGGAAGTTGGTAAACAATTAGCTGAAAACCAATCTGATACAACCTCTCCTTACAAAGAATATATGGATAAAATACAAAAACATATTAATAGTGGCAGCAATACATTTGGTAATCCGATAGATGTTGCCAATAAAATCGTTGAAATTGCCGAAGCGAAACGTACTACATTAAGATATCCAATTGGAAAAGGTGTCAAATTTATGATCTTTGCGAAGAAAATTCTTCCATGGAGATTGTGGGAGTTTCTTGTTTTGAGGAGTTTTAAGAAGATGTAAGTAACTTTATTGAAAAAATATGTAAGGGGTGCTAATTAAATGCTAGGTTTACCCTATGGTAAAGTGTTTTTAGTTCCGTGGTCCGAAGAGTGGGAATTTGAGTTTTCAAAAGAAAAACAATTAATTGAGGAACAAATTGGAAAATATATTTTAGCGATACACCATATTGGAAGTACTTCCATCCCGCATTTAAGCGCAAAACCTATTATTGATATTGCGATTGAATTAAGAGATTTCAAAAGTGATCTAAAATGTATTACAAACCTAGAACAATTAAATTATAAATATAGAAAAGATGTATTACCCGAAAGGTATTATTTCAATAAAGGTGAGCCAAGAACTCATCAAATTCATATGTATGAACAAGGGAATAAATATTTAATGGAACAATTAAAATTCAGAGATTACTTAATAGACAATAAAACTTCTCGTATGCAGTATGAACAGTTAAAGATTCAACTTTCAAAAGCTAATCCTAATGATAAACATAAGTATGCAGAAGATAAAACAAATTTCATTAAATCCATATTGACTAAAATCAATGATTAAATTACGAGGGCCAAACTTCATACACATGATAAGCAACCATTTACACATAGATAAATGGTTGCTTATCAATTAGTTATCTCATTAATCGTACCATCGATACCTATTATTATAAGTGATTGCTCTTCACATTTTTCATGAATCCATTCTAAAATCACGTTTAAATCCAACCTAATCCATCCCCTTATACTTCTTACATCAATAATTATATCGTTATGCAGCAGGTGGAACGAAGTAAAATAGCATCGAAGTCATCAAAATAAATGCAAATAATCCAATTATCGAAAATATATATTCTTTTGATTCTCTATCATACTTCCATTCCATCCATGTCCTTAGGATCCACGTAACCCCTAAATAAGTGAAAATGATAAACCAAATATTAGTGCTTTCGAATTTAAAGATGTAAATA
>NZ_JBFPJI010000028.1:0-25056 GCF_040838205.1 Bacillus sp. S4 | reverse complement strand
ATTGAACTGTTGATCAAAACCTTCGAAAGCACGACCTTCCCATTCTCCTCTTAATTCATTTTGTAAGTTTTGTAATTGACGTAAAATATCCTCAATTTGATTTGCACCTTGTCCATATCGAGTCGCTTTCGATTTAAGCTCCTCTGGTGACATACGAATTTGTCCAGCCATTTTCATTTCCCCTTTAATACATAATAAGCAAAATATATTTTGGTTAATTTTACTAAACACATTATAATGTATTATTTTGAACTTTTAAACACTTTATCTTTCTATTGAATATTAGAATATTATCAATTTTAATCATTAAATATTCTACTTTTTCTTGCTTTACAAGATTTTATGCAAAAAAGACCCCCAAAAGGCAGTCTCAAAACTCAATCCTATTCCCCATCCCGCACTCCACCGCTTTCTCATACAAATACTTCGCAGCGATAATATCTACTACTGCCAAACCAACTGATTTGAAAATAGTAATCTCTTCATCATTTTCGCGTCCGGTTTTTTCCCCGCTTATGATTTGTCCAAGTTCGGCGTGGAGATTGCTAGTTTTATCGGAATTTGAAGGTCATCTGTTTCTAGATCATATTCAATTAAGAAATCCTACAAATGCCTCTTCTTCCTCATCTATAAAACCTACAAATATAATTTCTTCAATATCCTCATGATTAAATACAAATGTATACTCAGGATTAATGTAGCCTTCTGGATAAAAACAGCCAATATAGTCATACATCACAGGTTCTTTAACCATAAGTTTTTGTTTTCTTCCATAAATCACAATTTTCTTCGTCCCACCTTTTAATAGAACAATAGAACCATTTGGTAAAAACTTTTCTTTAGAAAATTGCATAATTCCCCATCCTTCCTTTATCTAAATGTAATTCTATATTCATGATGTTGCTTCTCCCTTTTCTTTTCCGCAGTCTTTACTGACTATAGGAGAACCACGATTATATACTTAAAATTCAATACAGACTCTTTAAATGGTTTCATGTGTTCTACCTCCACCTTCTATATGCTTCCTTAAATAATAATACCTATGGAGTTCCATAATGAAATGAAACAACATAAACGAAAGCATGGAGTATACACACATTAATACAATTGCTACCATCTTTTGTGTTGCAAAACCAAGACTGATATTAGCAACGAGTTGACCCAACCCTATAAAAGCCACTACTCCGAAACCAGAGTTTTTTTTCGATGACTTTGATTTTTTGATTGGTTCCTGAAGTTTTTTAATATGGTTTGTATAATAATAATTCAAAGCAAAAATATACAAACCCACTGAAAAGACAAAATAGATTGGAGTTTGTAATCCTAACATTCCATATGCAAACTTTTGGGTTATAACTAATAATCCTACTGAACATACGATGCCAAATACCCCACGAAATAGAGTGTATTGTAATTGCCGCTTCCTAGGATTTATAACAATCCATATTGCCCATAGATTTAAAAAAGCAACTGGTGGCACTATTATGTACATATATAGCGGTTGAAAAGGATTCGCAAAAGCAGGCAAAAGAACAAATATATCTGCTATCCCAATCACAAGAGTAATTATAGTCGATCTTATATCATTTACAGCATAAAGAGCCATATAATATTCAAAAACTTTTTTATTAAAATCTTTATTTTTTTTCATGTTAATTAAACCACCCTGCTACTGTTGACCAAGTTTTTTTCGCACCCGTTTTCACCATATCCTTAATACTATCATCTTCACCATCACCATCTAAATCAACATCCCATTTTACACCTTCTGTTACGTATGCTAATCCTACTGAAATACCGAATCCTGCTGCTGCAACTGCCAAAACTGGCGCGGCAGCAGGAAGAACTGCAACAGTCAGAACCGCAGCCCCTACAGTTGTTGCTCCTCCCACTACAACATTACCAATAATATCTCCTGCAATTTTATCACCTGAGGCATTAGCTTTAATATTCTCACTTGTATCTGTATATGAATCTATAGCTACACTAGCCCACCCAAGCCTATCCTTTAAGGCCATTTTAGCTGCGCTTCCTTTTTTTATCATCGCTTCTATTTCTTTTATCTTAGGAGTAGCTGTTCCATTTTCGATTTTTTTTTCGATATCATTTACATAGTAAATCTTATGATCTCTATGCCGTCCATTAACTTTTTTATTATCTTTAACAGAATCATAACTCTCTCTTACAAGAACTCGTTTGTTTTTTCTATCAAATTCTTTTTTTATCTCATAACCATTCCTTACTTTATAAACTGTATTCCCTACTGCAGCTGCACCTGAAAGTGTTCCGAATATATTCCCCATTCCATCTAATGGTACCATCGCATCAAAGTCAGTCATACCTAAAAATGAATCTTTTTTGTCTACTTCACCAGATTCAGAATCCTTATTTAACCTTTCAACTTCACGAGCTTTATCTTCTGTAATTTTTTGAATAGGCCCCGTCCAATCCATATTCAATCCTTGTGTACTAAATGTACCGCTGACGACACTAAACCCTTTCCCACTTTGAACTTCCGCAAGACCTGTAGCAATACTAGTTGCTAATTGAAGCGCTGTACTATAATTATTACTAGAGGTCTGATTGAATTGATACAAATGATCCAGCTTTTCTTGCAGTTTTTGCCTCATAACAATAAAAAGATTTACCATGGCATCCATACCCGGCATTGGCATAGCTTGATTGACAGCTTCCATACTTGTTTTCATTCGGTCAATTTCTCGAATTTGTTCTAGTATCTCGTGTTCAATTACATCTGTTGAAGCTACCTGTGATTGAAATTGACTTGGAAAGGCATTGTTTTGTCGGATTAGCTCTTCACATAAGTAAATGATTCCTTGCGCTAAAGGACGAAAGGTTTGTACAAAAAATGATTTTGCACTGCTATATGTTTGCCCTTGTAACACAGTATCAGTTGCAAAAGCATCAATCGACTGAATTGCTTGTTCCATACCTTGAATGGTGGCCGTACATACAGCGTTCATACTTTGAGTTTGGTTTTGTACTTCTCCCAAATACATATTTAAACTCATGAATTAGCCTCCTTTACTAATTGTTGTTGTTGATAGGAAAGGTCGTTTTCTAAATCACTAAGGTCTCGTCTTTCTTTAAGCAATGTTTCTTTTTTGTTTTCCAATTCAAATGTGACTTTTCGTTCAATATGTTGTGCATCTTGATACGTATTCATAAAAAACTGAGACATTTCTCTATCCCCATGCCAAGTTCCTAAAATCCGATCAAACAAACGATGTTTTCGACCTCTCCATTCATAAAAATCTGCTTCCGCTTGCTCCTGAATGTGAATCGCGGATTGATTTCGGTCTTGTTCTTCAAATACACTTCGTAACTTTTGATTTACTTGATTGATTTGTTTTTCAATGTCTTGACTCATCATATTCCTCCTACCGTTTTACCCTTATGTAGGTTGTCACATTAGCGAAAAGTGTTGTGAAGTTCGTTATCCATTCTCTCAAACTCTTGGGCTACTGAATGAATATTATCAACCGCTTGTTGAAAGGCAGCGGAAAATTGTTTCGTCAAGTCTAAAACTTGCTGATTCGCTTCTTGTGCTTTTAAATTAACAGATAATGTTGTACGCGTCGCCTTTGTTATAGAACGAGTTGTTGCACTTTGAATCCTATCAGAGGCTGATCCCATTTTCGTAGCAATTTGCGTTGCTGTTTGTAAATTACTTTGAAATTGTCCCATTCTTTCAAACCCTTTCTATAAGTTTTCCAAACGCATCAAAGAAATCTCATTAAATATATATCCCTATCAATATCACTCGCTAGGCATGCAATCAAATGAGCCATACAATATAAGCTGTATGGCTCATTTGAAATGCTTGTTATATAGAGTATGACAATTTTTATTTCAAACCGAAATTACGTGATAATTCTTCATCATGAGAAGCAACAGCCTCTGCAGTTTTATTAAGCTGCATATTAATTTCTTGTAATAGCTGTGCAAAGTTTTGTACCTTTGGCTTTAATTGATTGAACTGTTGGTCAAAACCTTCAAAAGCACGTCCTTCCCATTCTCCTCTTAATTCATTTTGTAAGTTTTGTAGTTGACTTAAAATGTCCTCAATTTGATTTGCACCTTGTCCATATCGAGCCGCTTTCGATTTAAGCTCCTCTGGTGACATACGAATTTGTCCAGCCATTTTCATTTCCCCTTTAATACATAATGAGCAAAATATACATTGGTTAATTTTACTAAATATATTATAAAATATTATTCTGAACTTTTAAACGTTTTATCTTTCTGTTGAATATTAGAATATTAATATTCAATTCTAATCATTACATATTCTACTTTTTCTTGCTTTACAAGATTTTATGCAAAAAAGACCACCAAAAGGCAGTCTCACAACTGAATCATAGTACCCATCCCACGCTCCACCGATTTCTCATACAAATACTTCGCGACGATAATATCTACTACTGCTAGACCAACTGATTTAAAAATAGTAATCTCTTCATCGTTCTCTCTACCAGCTTTTTCCCCGCTTATAATTTGACCAAGTTCGGCGTGGATGTCGCTCGCTTCAAATAATCCTTCTTTTATAGGAACTTGAAGGTCACCCGTTTCTTCCAATGCTGCTTCTTTTGATTCAACTACTACTTTGTTTGCGTTAGCGATGGCGTGAGATGGTAGTTCTTGCATGCTCGGTCTGAATGAACCGACGGCATTTATGTGGACGCCTTTTTTTAGTGTTTCTGTGAAGACTGGTGTGGATGCATTCGTTGTTGTGACGATGATGTCTGCTTCGCTTATTGCTTCATTTGGACTTGCATAGACGTAAGCTGGTTTGTTAAATGTCTCCTGTATATATTGCGCGAATGCATACGCTTTTTCTTCCGTTCGATTGTATAAAATGACTTTTTCGATATTTCTAACCGCGAATACTGCTTCTGCAATTCCTTTCGCCTGTTCACCGGTTCCGATAATACATAAAGTTTTTGCGTTATGACGAGCTAAATGTTTTGTCGCTACACCTGATAAAGCGCCTGTTCGGATCATCGTTAAGTACGAACCTTCTAAAAGTGCGAGCGGTTCTCCCGTTTGAAAATCTGATAGCATAACGATCCCGTTTATCGTTTTCTTTCCTATCTTTTTATTATGAGGAGCTACTGTTACTACTTTTAAGCCGAGTGCTTCAAGTCCTTCCGCTACTGAAGGCATAATTAATGCGGTATTTTGCTCGTTCGCAAATGGTAATGAGCCGCGAATTGGTGTAATCGTTCTTTCTGCTGAAAATTCTTTTAAAGCAAGCGCCGCGTATTCAATGACTTCATTCATATTTACTAAGTTTTTTTGTTCGTTCGCGCTTATGACTAGCATATTTGTTCACCCTTTTCTAAATTCTTTTCTTCACTAGATGTGATATTTTCATTCACGACCTGCGCTCCTACTAAATCACCCGTAATATTTACAACTGTGTGGCCCATATCAACGAGCGGAGAAACCGCCGCAATGATCGGGATAATTGTTAGCGGGAGCCCTAGTGTAGAAAGTAAAATGGTCGCGGTAATAACGTCCGCACCTTTTACTCCAGCGCAGCCCGCTGCAAGGACAATTCCTAAAAATACAGTTTGCAGAATAAGCCCAAATGTAATCGGAATACCATATACGTTTAATGCGAAGACCGCTAAAACACCGAGCGCTGCTGATAGTCCGTTCATATTAACAGTAGCTCCAAGTGGAATGGTGAAACCAGCTACCGATTCAGGGATACGAAGTCTTTTTTGCGCAACTTCCATCGTTACCGGAAGCGTTGCGCTACTTGATGTCGTACTAGCAGCTACGAGCATAGCTGGACTCACTTGTTTGTAGAAATGAATTGGGCTTATCTTCCCGAAAACTTTCAGTACAATTGGGTACATAATGAACACAATGAGTAGCAATGATAAATAATCAGCTACTACATAGCTAACGACCGCAGTAAGCATGTCAGCTCCAAATGTGCCAACTACATGAGCAATTAACGCCATAATTCCGTATGGGGCAAATCCGATAACGAGCTCTGCAATTTTAATCATGACTCCTGATCCTTCATGCACTAATTTACGAATTCCTTTCGCTTGATCCCCAAGAAGAATAAGTGCCACCCCGACAAAAATAGCAAAGATAATAATTTGAAGCATACTCGTTTCTGAAGCTGCTTGAATGACGTTAGAAGGAAACCATTGCACGATATTATCTACAAAACTAAACTTCTCTTCTTTAAAGTTCTGCCCATTCGCAAGAAGACCTTCTACTCCTTTACCAGGGTTGATAATAAAAGCGATCACTACGCCAATGCTTGTCGCTAATACCGCTGTGACTGCATAGTAAATAAAAATTCTGCCGCCAATCGCCCTTAACATTTTCGGATTTTCAAGCTGCGCGATACCTGAGACGATACTTAAAAAAGTTAAAGGAACAATAATCATTTGTAATAAGCGAATAAATATATCCCCAATCGGCTTTAAAACAGCTACTTTCGGTCCAAATGCTATACCTAAAACAATACCGATTAATGCCCCTATCAAAATTTTCACAGGTAAATTTTGTTTTCGCCACCACTTCATCCAAAGGTCCCTCCCTTAAGAAAACATTAAGCTAACAAAAACCCCCGATTCAAATCATCCCTCGGATCTACAACAAACTGATGGAATCCTGTAATAAATGCATTTCCCGTTACTTTCGGAACGACTGCTTCATATTTGTCTACCTCTGTTACCGACAATACTTCTCCCTCAAATTTGCCGTCAGTAATGCATTCGTGGATGAAAATCTCTCCTTTTTGTAAGGCATCTTTTTCAAAAAGGGTTGCGATTCTTGCGGAAGTTCCTGTGCCGCAAGGGGAACGGTCTACTTGCCCATCAGCAAAGATCGTGACATTTCGTAAAGTAGCGTCTTTTTCTTTCGGTTCATCTGAGAAAATAACGCCGTATATTCCTTTTAAATCTTCTTCAAGTGGATGTTTTACTTCCATTTGACTCTCAATGTAGTGCTTAATTTTACCGCCCCACGTTTGAATAGCAGCTAAGTCTTTGAAATCGACTTTCAAACCAAATTCTTTACTATCCACTACAGCATAAAATGCTCCGCCAAACGCGATATCTACTTGAAATTCATAGTCATCTATTTTGATAGGAACGTCTTTCTTATATACGAACGAAGGAACGTTTTCAAATGATACGGATTCAACTTCGCTTCCGTTATATTTTGCGTACGCAATAACTTCCCCAGCAGGGCTATCAATAATGAATTTTTGTTTTTCACCTGTCACTTCAAACATACCTGTTTCAATTCCAACTGTAATAACAGCAATAATGCCATGACCGCACATCGTACTCCAGCCTTCATTGTGCATAAATAATACGCCAAAATCAGCGTGAGGACTTGCAGGCGGAGTAATGATACAACCGTACATTCCGTGATGTCCCCTCGGTTCATACATAAGAATCTCACGAAGATGATCCAAATGTTCCATGCAGTACGCGCGTCTTTCTAGTTGCGTTTCTCCCTTTATCACTGGCACTCCGCCCGTAATAATTCGAAGTGGTTCCCCAGCTACGTGAGCATCAATTGTTGTGTATATTTTACTAATCTTCATTTCTATCTCTCCTCTATATATTGATACTATTTTTATTGCAATTATCATGCCAAAGTGTAGAGCGTTAATTTGTTTACATTTTTCTGAAAAAGGTGTATCCTTTTGGCAACAAATCTGTATACCACTGTCTACTTTTTTATAAATCCCCTACTCATTATTACGGGATAAATTCTTTTGGAGGCCACGTTATGAAACAATTCGATAACTTTGCAGTTCCAACGTTACATACACTCCTCTCTTACGTGGAAGAAGCGATTTCTATCGTAAATACGAAGGGCGTTATGTTGTACTGGAATGAGGCAGCAGAAAAAATGTATGACATTAAGAAAGAAGATATTATCGGTAGAAATGTGCAAGAGTTTTTTTCAAAAGAAGATATTATGAATTTAAAAGTTCTTAAGAGCGGGCAACCGGTCCGGGATATTTATCATCTTCCTCTGCCAGATAAGCACGTATTAATTAGTACGACTCCTATTTATAACGACGACAACGAATTAGTTGGTTCTATGTCTGTAGAAAGAGATATTACTGCGACAATTAAGTTAAATGAAAAATTATCCTCTACTTCTGAAGAATTACAACAATTAAAGCAAATGATTCAGCATCAACAAGATGACCCCTTCAGCACGATTAAAGGAAATAACGCAACACTTCAGCACATTATCCACAACATGAAAAAGGTAGCAAAAACAGATGCGACGATTTTAATTACAGGCGAAAGCGGTGTTGGAAAAGAGCTATTTGCCCAGGCCATTCATGAAGCGAGTCTTAGAAGCAAGCAACCTTTTATCCCAATTAATTGCGGCGCTATTCCTGCCGCCCTATTTGAAAGTGAGTTATTTGGTTATGAATCCGGAGCATATACTGGAGCCGCTAAGGGCGGAAAGGCAGGAAAGTTAGAATTAGCAAATGGCGGCACTTTATTTTTAGACGAAGTGGGAGAACTACCGCTTGATATGCAAGTAAAACTACTTCGCGCTTTACAAGAAAAAGAAATTTACCGAATTGGTGGGCAAACGCCGAAAAAAATAAACGTAAGAATTGTCGCCGCAACGAATCGTATTTTAGAAGATATGGTGCTCAGCGGGACATTTCGATCTGATTTGTTTTATAGATTAAATGTATTCACGGCGCACATCCCGCCGCTGCGAGAGCGAACGGACGATATTTCCTTTTTAACTCATCATTTCTTAAAGGAATTTTCTTTTAAATATAACAAGCCCGCTCCATTCGTTCATCAAGAAGCAATGAACAGGCTACATACATATTTTTGGCCGGGTAATATTCGCGAACTGCGCAATATAATAGAAAGATTAATTGTCCTTCATGACGGTAAAGAAATACGGGAAGCGAATATTTTGCAACTATTGCCTTCGCAAAAATCTGTCTATCATACAGAGCGCTCACTCACTGACGAGAAAAAGAACTTAGAGAAAACTAGAATTATACAAGCTCTCGAAGACACGTACGGAAACAAAAGCATCGCTGCGAAAAAATTAGGTATGTCCCGGGCTAATTTATATAAGAAACTGAAGAAGTATGGGATTACTTACGAAGTAGAACATTAATCAGTGTGGGGGCCTACAACCAACCCCACACTCTACAAAAATATATCAGCGATTATCCAATTATATCGACCACAACTCCGAATATATCGACGTTTCGACAAACTTCGCGTTTTCACACCCAATAACCACCAACTAAATACAGAATAAAGTCCATATCCACCAACCAATCCCACAACCAGCACCCGCCAAGGACACTCGAGCATCCAAAATTAAAATCCCCCAAAACCTCGGGGGACCCCATCAAACCCTAACCGCCACCACATCCGGCACTTGCTTAGCAATCTCCTCACCAATCTTTATACTAGCCGTTGCCGCCGGGGATGGTGCATTACAAATATGCAGAGAATTTATACCAGGGATAATACAAAAATCATCAACCATATTTCCGTTTGATAATATAGCCTGTGCCCTTACGCCTGCATGGGTTGGCACGATATCTTTCTCTGTAAGTTCTGGTATTAAGCGCTGCAAGCTTTTTAGGAATGATTGTTTACTAAATGAGCGCACCATTTCTTTTATGCCTTCTTTCATATTGGGCATCGCCATTTTCCAAAAGCCTGTGTATGTCATTGTTTCCATGAAGTCTTTAATGTCAAAGTCTGTTTTCGTATAGCCTTCGCGTTTGAAGCTTAATACTGCGTTCGGTCCTGCATGTACGTCTCCGTTTATCATTCTTGTGAAATGAACACCTAAAAACGGGAATTCTGGATTTGGAACGGGATAGATTAAATGTTTTACAAGTTGGCGTTTTTCTGGGACAAGTTCGTAATATTCACCACGAAACGGAACAATTTTCATATCCGTTAATATTCCTGTCTTTTTCGCAATACGATCGCTATGTAAGCCAGCGCAGTTAATGAGAAATTTCGCTTTAAATACACCTTGATTCGTCTCAATTGTTACGGCGTCTTTCTTCTCAGTAATACGCTCCGCCGTTGTTCCTAAATGTATTTCTCCGCCGCTTTCTTGAATCAAGCGGGCAAATGCATAACTTACTCCTCTATAGTCAGCAATCCCGCAAGAAGGAACACGGATTGCGCCAAGTCCCTTTACATGAGGTTCAATTTCAGCTAATTCTTCCTTACCTATTTTTTCAATATGTAAATCGTTTTGTAAGCCTCTTTCATATAAGTTATGTAAAAGAGGAAGTTCGTTCTTTTCTGTAGCGACAATTACTTTCCCGCACATGTCATAAGCGATGTCATTTTCTTTACAAAATTGAACCATAGCTGCGTTTCCTTCTTTGGCAAACTTTGCTTTATAACTCCCTGGTTTATAGTAAATTCCAGAATGAATTACACCGCTATTATGTCCAGTTTGATGATGTGCAAGTTCCTTTTCTTTTTCAATGATCGCGATTTTTGCACGAGGGAATTTTTTCGTTAAAGCCATTCCAGTTGAAAGGCCAACAATTCCTCCGCCAATAATTATAAAGTCATACATCCTACTTCCCCCTTAATAGTATAAAAGGCAGGTCTCTTTAAAAGACCCGCCGTACATATTATTTAGAAAAACAACCACGTTGACGCATTAGTTCTCTATATAAATCTTTATTTTTCTCAAACGCAGCTCTTCCGTGCATCCAAAATAAATTGTTTAACAGAACTAAGTCACCAATTGGTAATTTCAATGCATGTGTTGCTGGTG
The DNA here is from genome assembly GCF_040838205.1 of Bacillus sp. S4. Classification (NCBI taxonomy): domain Bacteria; kingdom Bacillati; phylum Bacillota; class Bacilli; order Caryophanales; family Bacillaceae; genus Bacillus; species Bacillus sp. S4. The sequence continues at coordinate 14,235 of NZ_JBFPJI010000028.1, read as the reverse complement.
AGTTTTCAACAGAATATGATAAGTCTTTCAGATAGTTTGCTTGTTCAATATTATCTGGATAAGCGAACTGATCAATAAAACAAATACATGGTGCGTTATTCACATCAAAAAACGTTTCACGATAGACGATTTCTTGCGCATTTTTACTTGGTGGTGCTTTATACGTAACCTTAACAGATGCGAGCGAATGATTTCTAAATTTTTGAAGATCTTCCCAATCGTCTAAATGTAGTAAACGGGATTCCCCTCCTACTGCATTTTGCTCTTCAATTTTCATCATAAGAAGCCAATCTGTCGGTTCATCAACGAATGTACCGTCTGTATGAAGTGTAAACAATCGGTAAGCTTGACGAAGGTAAGAATCACTACTATCTGTATCTTTCACATTAAATCTAGCATAATACGTTCCCGTCATTGCATCAAAGTTTGGCTCCCCGATTAAATGTGTTAACGCTGTTGCAAATTTCACGTAGTCTGCTGGATCTGCCGTTTCACCTTGTACCCCAATTGTAAATCCACCCGTTTCACGGTCATGAACAATGCCGCGAATGTTATCCATAAATGATTGCCCAAAAATCTTTCTCATTCCATCAGCAAGATTAAACCGAGAATAAGGAATGTATTGTAATGACTGCTCTGAATGCTCTTTTACCTCTTCAAAAAACTGCTTAAGCAATTGCTGATTTAACACAATATGGTATAAACGCTTATGCTCTGGATGAGGAACAATCTCATATCCCTCATATTTCTTTGCAAACTTCATCTTCGCACTTTGTTCTGTAATAATCGACATTTCAATTCCTCCCTAATTTAAATATGAAGAACTTATTGACGTTTTTTACAGACAGTTATCCTTATCTTCTTATGCTGAGATTCGGTCTTACTGCCCTAACATCGAAAAAGCCAGTCATACGCATCCACGACATAAAATCGTAGAAACGTACAACTGGCTCATAATTACGAGTGTTCTTTAATCTCTTAAAGTACAATAATAATAGACAGTTTGTATGAAAATATTTGTAACACAGGAAAGCAAGATCGAATATAGAGAAGGCTAATTTCTCGTATGGATCTTATTAATTAAATAATAATTCATAATATTCTAACTGTCAATTCGTTTTTTATTATTTTCTCGACATACTTTACACATTTTACAAATCCCCTTACTTTCCGCACATCCTCTTTTTTTCGTCTCTTGTTTTACAACTTGAACTTCATTTAACTTTTTCATAGTTTTTGCCTCCTCAATATAAAAAGCCAGTCGTATCCCGTTAACGGAAATACAACTGGCTCTCGTTTATGGCTATATAAACTAGACAGTTTTTATGGTGTTGTTTCCTCGTACTCTCCTCTGGGCTGTTCATCATTTAAATAACTTACGTATTGGCGATGTAAATCCTTTACCGCACTAACGATAGCATTTTGCGCTTTTCCTTGATAATGGTCCATAATATCTTGAACGATTTCTTTAATACCATCTTGCAAACTATGTCCTCTCAACATTTGAGCGACGAAGTCTCTACCATGCTCTGTCGCAAGCGTACATGACGCTTCAATAATGACATGATATTTATGATCTGCCTCAATTGTAATTGTTAGTGTCTCGTACATACTGCGAACAGCCATCCCTTTCGGAAGTCTCGAGTGTCCTGCCATAAAAAATGTCCCTTTACGCATATTTCATCCTCCGTTACTATGTTTTTGGCTCTTATACTTGATCTACGTATACTGTCTTTATTCTTGTATAAAATTCTTTCGCCGCTTTTCCTTGTTCACGCGATCCAGCACTAGAGTTTTTCATTCCGCCAAACGGAACTTGTGGTTCTGCTCCTGCAGTTTCTGAATTCACGTGTACCATTCCGACTTCCATATCATCAATAAACCTTTGTGATAAACTTAAATTATTCGTACAAATCGATGCACTTAGTCCGTATTCTGTATCGTTCGCTAAAGAAACTGCTTCTTCATAACTATTCACTTTAAATAAACATATAACTGGACCGAAAATCTCTTCTCTCGCAATGCGTGCATCTTTATCGACATTTTCAAAAATAGTCGGTAAAACATAACAGCCTCGATCCAGTTCAGATTCGCCTGGCACGCTGCCTCCATACAGTAAGGTAGCCTCTCCTTTTCCTACTTCAATCATTGATAAAATAGATTGCTGCTGCCCCTTGGAAACACATGGGCCCATAAATGTATCCGGTTCTAGCGGGTTCCCAACTGTAAGAGCTTCCGTGCGCTGCAACAGTCGACCCTTGAACGCTTCATAAATGTCCTCTTCGACTATTACTCTACTTGTTGCAGTACATTTTTGCCCTGTTGACATAAACGCACCTTTTATCGCAATACTTACCGCCTTTTCAATATCGGCATCTTTTAATACAACTAACGGATTTTTTCCGCCCATTTCTAATTGTACTTTTTTCTGAGTTTCAACCGCTGCTTTTTGAATGATGTTTCCAACGTGATTAGAACCAGTAAAGGATACCGCTTTTATATCCGGATTTCCCGTTAATTCTGCTCCAACTTCAGAGCCTTTTCCGAATACACAATTTATAACGCCTGCTGGAATGCCTGCCTCATGAAAGGCGTTTACAAGATGGTACACCGATTTTGGCGTAACTTCGGCCGGCTTAATGACAATCGTATTTCCGTAAATAAGTGCCGGCGCCATTTTCCACGCTGGAATTGCAATTGGAAAGTTCCACGGTGTAATTAATCCAACTGGCCCTACTGCTACACGTTTACTATAGAGCATTGTACTTTCATTAGCAGACGGGATGAGCTCTCCGATCGGCTGATTTGCTTCCCCTGCATAATATTCAAGAATGCTAATCGCCCGCTTCGTCTCTCCTATTCCTTCCGCAATCGTCTTTCCTTCTTCGCTTGTTACATCCCGGCCAACTTCATTTACCTTTTCTTTTAAAATAGCTGCCGCTTTCCATAAATAGCTCGCTCTTTCTTGAAACGATAACTTTTGCCATTTATGAAACGCTTCTTTCGCTGATGCGATTGCTACTCGTGTATCCTCTACTGAACTAAACGGAAATTCACCTAGCACTTCCCCGTTATGCGGATTATAATTTTTAACGTATGCATTCGTGGAAGGCTCTCTCCACTCACCGTTTATATAATTGAAAAACCTCATTCCCCTGCCCCCACCGTTTTTATTTTGATAGTTTCGCAATAGCAGCTTCTAAAATAGTAAGCCCTTCTTCAAGCTGTTCATCTGTTATAACGAGAGGCGGTAAGAAGCGAAGTACGTTACTATAAATACCAGCGCTTATCGTAATGACCCCTTTACTATGCGTTTCCTTCATAATCGCTTTAACCTCTTCTGCTGCTGGCTCTTTCGTCTCTTTATCTTTTACAAGCTCGATTGCAGTCATAGCACCAAGGCCTCTAACATCACCAATTAGTTCGTATTTATCTTTCCAGCTATTAAACACTTCCATCATGCGCTCGCCAATTTCTACAGCACGATTTACTAAATTCTCTTCTTCGATTACATCTAAAACAGCTAATGCAGCCGCGCAAGCAGCCGGACTTCCTGAGAAAGTACCACCTAATTGACCTGGTCCAGGTGCATCCATCAAATCCGCTCTTCCTGTTATTGCGCTCAGCGGCATTCCAGCAGCGATTGATTTTGAAAAAGTCATTAAATCAGGAGCTACGCCGAAATGATCCATTGCAAATAAACTGCCCGTACGAGCGAAACCAGTTTGAATTTCATCCGCAATCATAATGATTCCGTACTTATCACAAATATTCCGGACACCTTGCATAAACGTAGTCGTCGGAACGATAAATCCACCTTCTCCTTGAAGCGGTTCCAAAATAATTGCAGCGATATTATCACTTGCTACTTCCTCTAACATAAAGCGTTCGAAATACGCTAAAATTTGCGCGTCTACTTCTTCTGGTGTCAGTCCTTCTTCAGCGCGGTAATAGTACGGATATGGTAATTTGTATACTTCTGATACAAACGGCCCAAATCCATGCTTGTACGGTTTCACTTTACTTGTCAGTGACATCGTCAAAAGTGTACGTCCGTGATATGCACGCTCAAACGAAACAATCGCGCTTCTTCCCGTAGCTTTTCTCGCAATCTTCACCGCATTTTCTACTGCTTCTGCACCACTATTCGCAAACATCGTTTTTTTCTTAAAATCACCTGGCGTTAACTCATTCAGTCTTTCCGCGAGTGTAATATAACTTTCATAAGGCGCTACGTGAAAACAACTATGAATAGAAGATTCCACTTGATCTTGAATCGCCTTTACTACTTTCGGATGACAATGCCCGACGTTTTGCATACCAATTCCGCCCGCAAAATCGATTAACTCATTACCATCTACATCAGTAATAATCGCTCCTTTTGCTGATTGCACATACAACTCTGTAATATTGTAAGGCCCTTCTGGCACCGCATTTTTTCTTCTTTCATGTAATATGCTAGATTTTGTAGTTGTAATATCTTTCTTCTCTTTCAACATGGAACATTACCCCTTTTCTTATTCTTTTTCTATGCTAACTTCTGAATCTTTTATAATCGTAAAATCATTCAACTTTTGCTTATCGAACTTTCTAACTCTTAAAAAATAACTTATTATTACTAGAATCATAGCTAATAATGTCATGTAAAACTGCATACGCATATCTGCTATAAACGCTTGTGAAACAAATATCGTAATAATCATTAAAAGCGTTGCATATGTGAGATAAGGGAATAACCACATTTTCACTTTCAGCTTTCCAGCCCCGTCTCTTTCCCTCTCTCGTCTTAACCTGACATGTGAAACGGCAACGAACATATACATCAGCATCGTTACCCCTCCTGAACTATTCGCTAAAAACGCAAACAGTTTATCAGGAGATATAAATTTCAACATCGCGCAAATAAATGCAAATACGATACTTGCATAGATCGCTACAACCGGTGTCCCTCTACTATTTAACCGTGAGAAACTAGCCGGAGCATCGCCTTTTTTAGCAAGTGAAAATAACATACGCGAACTCGTATATATACCTGAGTTCATAACGGAAAGTAGTGATAAAAATACAACACCGTTCATAATTTCTGCGGCTGCAGGTACCCCTGCCATATTAAATAAACTTGCATACGGAAGTTTTAATAACTCCTTATCCGTCCACGGAATAAACATAACTAAAATTGTTACTGATCCTACGAAGAAAAGCATAAGGCGCCATACTACACTATTAATAGCTCGTATAACATTCTTCTCTGGATTTTCCGATTCCCCGGCTGCAATCGCGGCGACTTCGCTTCCCGATAAAGAGAAAGAAATAAATACAACGCTCAGTAAGACAGGAACAATTCCATTCGGGAAGAAGCCTCCATTTTCCGTAACCATAGCGAGACTCGGTCTCTCCACTCCTGGAACAAGACCAAAAAACATCGAAACTCCTAAAATTAAAAACGCAACAATCGCAATAACTTTAATAAACGCTAACCAATATTCAAACTCACCGTAGAGTTTTACTGAATATACATTCGTCATCGTCATTAAAAGGACCATACATAAACTCGCCAGCCATGCTGGAACCGACGGGAACCAATTGTTAATCATCACGCCTAAAAGCACCGCTTCAATTGCGATAATAATGACCCAGTTAAACCAATATAACCACCCAATCGTATACCCTGCCCACGGCCCAATTGCTTTGTTCGCATACGTTGCAAAAGAACCGCTATCAGGATTTTCTGCTGCCATCTCTCCTAACATCCGCATCACGAGCACAACCATTAAAGCGCCGATAATATAGGACAAAATCGCTGCTGGACCCGTCGATTGAATAATCGTTCCACTTCCTACAAACAAACCACCACCGATAACCCCGCCGATCGAAATCATTGTTATATGCCGAGTTTTTAAATCCTTCTGTAACTCCTTTTTCTCTTTAGCCAAACAATTCACCAGCCCCTCCATTAGCGTGGACGTTCACCATCTTCCATTGACAACGCTTTCTAAAAATCCCCTCCTACTTTGACTAAAAAATAAAAAGAGCCAGAAAAACAATGTACACATTTACATTGGATTTTACTGTCTCTATCCGTATGGCTCGTCCTCCTGCTAAGGAAGTTCAAGTGGAAAGAAGCTCCGCTATTCAATTGAACAAAAGTAAACCCGGGCTTACAGAGAGGCTAATCACTGTCATCCGATAATAAGTTAATCATAATACAATAAGACTGAATATTCAATGTTCATTTTCGCAAATTTCATGAATAAAAAAAGAAAATTCTCTTACCTCGCCACATATACTGTTCAAAAGAAAAAAGGAAGTGATCCAATGTATTACGGAACAAAGGGCTGGTACGTCGCTGAGCTTAAAAAATTAGGTGTTCGCTATCATGAAGGACGAAAACTAGAAAGTTACCGCGCACACGTATTACGCAATTTATTAATCGCACAACAAGAGACAACGAAAGAAGAGTAATTTACTAACAAAATTACTCTCGAGATATATCGTCTATTCAACAAATCCCGGCAAATCACCCATCTAAACTACCAACTAATCACACATTGATACAAACTAAAAAAAGGTCACCCAAACAGGCATGCCCATCAACTTAAGAATTCAGAATCACCACAAAACGAAAAAATAAGCTTTTTTGTCACAAGTGTAGCTTTGTAAAAAAGATTGATTATTTATAATAAAGTTTGATGTTTTCTTGTTGGATATTTATTTTAATCTAACGATAAACATTGTGAAGAAATGTACTTCAACTAACGGGGCAGGTTAGTTGAAGATCTCATCAGATAAGTAATAATATTTAAAGGAATAATTCATTCTGATAAAGAACATTAAAAAACGTGATGATAAGGAGGCGATTGTATGGCAAATCATGTAGAAAATCTATATAGCTATCATGTATGGGCAAATCAACGGATTATTGATCATCTTAAGACACTTTCTCCTGAGAAATATCAAAAGGAAATGAAAAGTGTCTTTTCTTCTGTTTCAAAGGTTTTATCTCATCTCTATTTGGTGGAATATGGATGGCTTCATACCCTCGAGGGTCAGAGTATGAACGAAGCAATGCAATCTTCATTTCAAATTCAAGAAAAGATTGAGAAACTTCCCATTGAAGACTTAGAAACGGAATTTCACACTTTAACATCCCGGTTTAAAACCTTTTTGAACAGACAGGAAGATATGGAAAAGAGAATAATGTTGGATAATCCATGGGCAGGATTAAGAGAAACAAGTATATCTGAAATGGTCTTACACGTTGTGAATCATGGAACCTATCATAGAGGGAATATTTCAGCTATGTTACATCAGTTGGGTGATTCTTCAGTTATGACTGATTATGCTTTTTATTGGTATTCTTGAAATATTATTCATTAAGGCTCAGTAAAATAATCAAACTTTTTTATAAAAATCTCATACTTAGCTAAAAAGAGTAACTCCATTTTGATCAATCTTTATTCAAAATGGAGTTTTTGTATTTGTTGTTAAATAAAAAAGGATAATCAGCCTCATAATGGACTAACTATCCTGTAATTTATTATCTAAATTTAATAAACGGGTGACCTTTCCTATTCACAAACAAGAATTTGTCTAGAAAATGATCCTTTTCTTGTGATACAGCGGTCTGAAATTTCAAATCCCGCTTCATGAATCATGTCGTCCATTGTTTCCATCGTGACAACGACTACTTTTTTTGCAATGCGGCGCGCACTTGAAAGAATCGAGAGTTGATCTTCTGGTGTTGCGTGCGTAAATAGGTCGTACGGCATATCGATAATTGCAACGTCGTAGTTCTCAGTAAGTTCTTCAATCGGGCCATTTGTTACTGTTCCTTCAAACCCGAAATGTGCGATGTTTTTTCTCGTTCCAAGAACCACAAGTGGATTTATATCTCTACCAACGATGTTAATCCCCATAGAAAGTGCTTCTACTACTACTGTTCCAATGCCGCAGCACGGGTCAATAGCTCGTACTCCCTCTGGGTTTGGTACAGCGATATTTGCGACAGCTCTAGCAACACGCGTGCTCAGTGATGTCGAATAGCTATGCGGTTTTTTTATATGATGATACCAAACCGGATCACTTTCTACATAGTGTCCGAAGTACCAGCGTCCTCCAAGAGGAACAATCCCGAATACACGCTCTGGATTACGAACATCCGCTTCTCCTTCAATATGCATGCCAAGGTCTCGTTCAATAAGGCGTCTTTCCCCATATTCAATTTTATTTTCTCCAACAAGGTCATTAATTTTAACGAAGATGACTTTGAACGTCGCTCCCGCCAAGTCAATTTGTTCCACTTGTTTCAAGATGCTTTCTAAGTCGTCTCCTTCATACATAACCTCAACGCGCTCTTTAATAAACGGACTTCTACTCGGAGCAATCTTGACTTCACTTTTCAAAATATTAACGTGAGACTCCATCCCAAAGAACGAGCGCATTTCCAAGTAACATAAAGCACGCTCCTCTTCGCGAAACGCATACGTATATATACATGCAGGTGTTTTACTATGATTATTCAATCTATGATCATCCTTTATCATTTTAAATTGTTATGATTACAATTACTCGAATACTTTTTCACATAAAATTTAATGATATCATATGCCCGAAGTAAAGAGAAACCTTTATAATTCATTTAACAAATAGAAGAGACTGCCTCTGGCAATCTCTTCTATCATTCTCTCTATTTATTAACGGTACGAAGATACGTCATTACCCATTGCTTCGTAGTAATCTAAAATACCTTGATAAATAGCTTCTGCTGCACTTTGTCTCTGTTCTGGTGTAGCAATTTTATCAGCATCGCTTTTATTATCTACAAATGCTAATTCTGCTAATACAGCTGGCATTGTATTTTCTCTAGTTACGTATAAGTCCTTTGGTTTCGCGCCACGGTCTTTTGTTCCCAGCGCTTCTACAAGACGTTTTTGAATCTTCTCTGCTAATAAACGACTTTCTTCTGTATTTGGATTAGTTGCTCTTGTCGTTGCTGACTGATAATAGAACGTTTCTGTACCTTGTCCATTTTTCAAGTCAGAACCATTAGCATGGATACTTACAAAAATATCTCCATTATTTTTCTGTGCAAACTCTACTCGTTTTTTCAATGAATCTGTTGAGTCTACTCCTGGACGAGTATCATCTGTACGAGTGAATAACACAGTAAACGGTGTCTTTTTCTCAAATATTTTCTGTAATCGTAATGATACATCTAATACGGTTTGACTTTCTTTCTCATAATAACCAGGATTCCCCGAGTCAATTCCACCATGACCTGGATCAATAATAATTGCTTTTCCTTCTAAGAAATTACCTTGTTTTACTGGGTTTAATTGATTTTTATCTACCCATTGGAAGCCACTATTTGTACGGATACGAATCCAGCTATCTTTTTCTTCAATAACCGTTACTGTTTGCGCTCCATATTTCCCTACCACTTTAGAAGAATGTGTAGCTTCTGCATACGCAGTAAATCCTTCATTAATAGCTTCTTTTTTTTCTGTTAAAGGTGTCCATTTCTCACCTTTACTCGTTACAATTTTAATCCATCCATCACGCTCTTCTTTTACTACAACCGTTTGTGGATCATGTTGCACGTCAGTGATTCCTGATGATAAAGATGGTTGGTGATATGTAATAAACTTGCGATCTATATACATTTTCTTCTCTGTTTCTGGTTTACTAACATTATCATTATTTTTGCTTAGCTTGTCCGCTTTATACGTCATTTGTGCAGCTTGTTCACGTGGTATAGAAAGATCTGGACTCCAAGTTGTCTTCCCTGTACCAGCAGAAATCTCTAACGCTACTAAAATATTTGCTGCTTCTTTACCGAAATGACCTTCTAAATCAGTAAATTTATTCGTTACTGGGGCTTTTACCAAACCTTGTAATTTATAAGCCTTCACAAGCATAGATGCCATCTCAGCACGTGTTACTTTCCCATCAGGATCAAATACACCTGCTTCTCGCCCTGCAATAATATTCTCTTTTTCAATTGCTGCAATATACTGAGCTGCCCAATGATCTTTTGAATCGTTAAAAGATGGCTTCGCAGCTGGATTAACGTTTAATCCAATTGCTTTCGCTACAATTGTCGCTGCTTCAGCACGTGTTAAAAGACCCTGTGGTGCAAAAGTACTGTCCGTCATACCGCTAATTACATTTCTCTCTACTAAATAGTAAATTGCGTCTTTTGACCATGCGTTATCTGGAACATCTGAAAACTTCTTCGTTTCTGCTAAACTACTAATTGGATATACCAATAAATTTGCTGCTAATATACCTGCAGCGATTGCTTTGTACTTCATGAAAACAAATCTCCTCTCAAAATCTCACATTATACAATTCTCTTAATCAAACTAATATTAAAAATATTAATTGGTAAATAACTCCTACAATAGTTTATAACATTCTATCCCTATAGTAAATACGTTTCCTATACATATTATTAAAAATGAATATATAGAGAATAATAAATATAGATACAATGAAACGATACTCATTATAGACGTCCATCCCCACTAATTATTAGCCCACATCCATCATAATTTTTACGTATTTTCGAATTTTGATGTGGGCGCCTTACTATATCGGGATATAATTCAATTACTTAAAATTGTCTTCTTCATATTTTCTTCCTTCTTCTAAAGGAAGTTTTTTCTCACTAACTAGTTTCGCTTCTCCCGTATCGAGATTTGTTTGGAAAGTCGAAAAGTACCACATTCCTTCTCCGTTATCGTAATTTCCAACAAGAAATTCCCCCTTATCTAAAGCTTTAAAACAAGTTCCTGCAATACCTAGGTCCCCTTCGCCAATTTTCACTTCGAGTACTTTCCCTTTATGAATATAGAAAACTTTCGCTGTAGATAAATTAGAAGACTCACGCTGCAACGCTACAAAAAAATCTGGTGTACCTTTACTAACAAAGCCATTTTTTCTAGACGTATTAAATGTAAACTCTCCAATTTGTGCCTCTTGCAAATATAATGTCGCACTTGTAGATTGTAAGGCAAGCTGATATTCACCTGTATATATTTGATCCCCTTCTTGTGCACCGACCCAAACTTCTTTTTGCGTTTCATGCTTTTCGTTATTCGCAAATACATGCAAAGTATACGTTTCACCCTCAGTAGAATTCATGGAAACAGTATAACGACTTTGCACCTGCGGATTTATTTGTGATCCTTGGATTTTCCCACTCTCTTTTTTCTTTTCCTGGGTATCCTCTACCTTCGTCACTTCTTTTTCCCCTACGCTTTCTTTAGAACATCCACTTAACGCTAAACTTACAACGATACTACCCATCAATAGTTTCTTCATCTTATCCCCCAAATAAAAAGCTGATTAAAAATAATATTTTCAATCAGCCCTCTCTATTTTCTATGAAATTAGTCTTCAATTAAATTAGACATTACATATGCATACACTAATGCTTCTGTATGAGCGATGGAGCTTTCATGTGTACGTTCAAATGCATGAGAAGAATCGATACCCGCTCCAATTAGCGCATGTTTCACATCAAATCCAGCACGAATCGCAGCTGATGCATCCGATCCGTAGTACGGATAAATATCTACTTTATATTCAACATTATTCACTTTCGCAAGTTCAACTAAATGTTTACGTAATGCATAATGGTATGGGCCACTAGAATCTTTCGCACAAATAGATACTGTATATTCATCAGATGCTTGGCCATCACCTAACGCTCCCATATCAACTGCTAAATATTCAACAGTTTCTTCTGGGATGTTAGAGTTACCACCGTACCCGATTTCTTCATTATTAGAAATTAAGAAATGTGTTGTATATGGTAATGTTACCTTTTCATCTTGTAATCTTTTAATTAATTTTAATAGAATTGCTACACTTACTTTATCGTCTAAATGACGTGATTTTATGTATCCACTCTTTGTAATTTGAACGCGTGGATCAAATGAAACGAAGTCTCCTACTTCTATTCCTAACTCACGTACTTCATCTGCTGAAAAGACACGCTCATCGATACGAACTTCAATATTTTTCTCATCGCGCTTCGCTTCCCCTGCATCTTTGTACACATGGACAGAAGTTTGATGCATTAAAATTGTACCTGTATACTTCTTACCGTTTGACGTTTCAATTTCGCAATATTCCCCTTCTACAGAGTTCCAACGAAACCCACCAATCATAGATAGACTAAGACGGCCATCAGGCTTAATTTCTTTCACCATTGCACCTAACGTATCAACGTGTGCAGTTAATAAACGATGCTGCTCATCATTCTTCCCTTTAACCGTTAAAATAAGAGCGCCTTTATTATTACGCTTCGTCTCTACATTCCACTCACTTACATAGTTTTCAATAAAACGAATGATTTTCGCTGTATTTCCAGACGGACTCGGAATAGAGACAAGCTCCTTAATGAGTTCCATCGTTTCTTGTGCATGATGTGCCATTATCGTTTCCTCCTCATTTTCTCTACTATTCAGTATACAAAATTTACTAGGAAACCTCTACTCATATGGCTCAATTTTCTAAATTATAATAAAATTCACTTTAACAAAAAAACATAGCGCAATTCACGGGCGCTATGCTTTTCCTATCAAACTATTCTTCTGAAACATCTAATAAATAAATGCCTCTTGCAAACCCACCGCGCTCTTCTTCTTTCTGCTTACGAATACGCTCTACATCTTCAATTGTTGCACCTTCTGCGCGAGCTAATGAAACAATAACTTCAAGTGCATCTGCAAGTGAATCTAACGCATGTTCACGATCCTTCATCGAAGCAAATTCACGAATTTCTTCTGTACCAATTTTCGCTAACGCTTGTATGTAAGCTTGTCCTGTTAATTTTTGTGCTGTATATGTTTTTCCAGACATTAAAATTTTCTCCGGGACACGATCTCTTACTAACTTGTTATAAGTTACCATCACTTTTCCTCCTATTTTTAATAACACCCGAGCTCTGCTTTATAGAAAAACCACTCTTTTTTCACACAAGCACTTAACATATCAATTCCTGATCCGTGCGCCCTTACTACCGGAAAGAAGTAATGCTCTGGTTCTTCTTTCTTATCGCCGTATAAGGTTTGATACTCATCAGGAATCGCCTCTTTTTTCACATCCCGTTCTTTCTTCACTTCACCAGAGAAAGCAACAGTTGGATGTCCTTCAAAGAATAATGCAGTCCGTACCGCAAGAGATGGTGTACTATGCAAAGCATAATATGTAAGTAAGATAATAACGATAACACCGATAATTTTCTTCATTTATTACTCCTAAAAAAAGTGCTAACACAATTATACTAAAATGTGTTAGCACTTTCTTCCCTTTATCTCGAATTAACGGGCAGTAAGACTAATAATCCGCGTGGGATAAACAAATCCCCCGCGGATTAAAGTTTCACTTTATTCCCCTTTAAATGATGGTAGACGCTTTTCTAAAAAAGCAGCAATACCTTCTTTATGATCTGCTGTTTGTCTCATCGCATATTGACCGCGTTTTTCAAGCTGCAGCGTTTGTTCTAAATTAGAGCGATTCACTTCACATAAAATTTGTTTCGTTTGGATCATCGCCTTAATCGGTTTTTGTAACCATTCATTAATTTTTTGCTTCACAGCCGTTTGGAAATCCTCACCGATTACTTCATCAATTAAACCGATATCTAGCGCTTCTGTCGCTGATAATTTCTTCCCTTCCCAAATGATCTTCTTCGTCATATTTTCACCGACGCGCTTTTGAAGGAAGAAATGGCCACCACCATCTGGAATTAAAGCGATTCCAATAAAGTTCATCGCAATAACTGATGATATATCTGCCATGACATAATCAGCTGTTAATGCAATACTTAATCCAAGCCCAGCAGTCGGCCCATGAATTGCACTAATAACAAGCTTTGGCATCGTATATAACGTCACAACGATTTCAGAAATTGTATTCATGATGCCTTCAAACTTACTTTCATCATTACTTGAAAGCATGGATTTAATATCTCCACCCGCCGAAAAACCACGGCCACTTCCGCATAACACAACAACGTGAACAGAACTTTCCGCCACTTCTTTCAACTTTTGTAATAACTCTTTTAACGTTGGCTCATCTAATGCATTTAACACCTCTGGACGATTGACCATAACCGTTGCTACGCGCCCTTCATATTTCACAACAACAGATTCTGTTTTACTTGTTACTTCCATTATATATACCCCTCTTTTCCACATAAAGATTATACTTATATAATTATAG
>NZ_JBFPJI010000352.1:0-3210 GCF_040838205.1 Bacillus sp. S4 | reverse complement strand
ATTTTAAAGGGTTTTTCATTATTTTTTGCGAAACTTTTGTATAACAACTTTTTATTTGTTAATTGTTACATAACAGTAGGTTCGGGTGGAGTTTTGCAAGCGTTTCCTGTACAATAACCGATATTTTTTGACTTTTCCCAACAAAATCCCTTGCAATATATTCAGAAAGTCATTACAATTGCCATATATTAAAAATCTTAGCAATATATAAATCCTCATCAATCCGATGAGGTAGAGGTTGCAACTTTTAAGAGTAGAACGGCCGAGACACAGAGAATGTCACCGACTCCGTTTGAAAGGAAAAGTTGCCGAAGTTTATATTTCTTCTCTGGAAATATTGGCTGGGGCTGTCTCCGAAAGGAACAGAACTGTCACGTTTACAAAATTACCGTGTAGACGTGGGGTGCTATCTTAACGGAAGGGTATGATGGGGTGGTTATTTGTGAAACGTTCCGCCTAATTCTTTTGGCGGTTTTTTGTATTTTTCTCCCCCGCTCCTTCCTATCTTACAAGAAAAGGAGTGTTGAACATGAATAGCGCAACGAATCAAGCTACCTCTAAAACGCAAACTACACAAGGACAAGGTGAATTAAAACGTGGATTAAAATCTCGTCACCTTACGATGATTTCTCTCGGTGGTACAATCGGTACCGGATTATTTCTTGCCAGTGGTGGTGTTATCCATTCAGCTGGTCCTGGCGGTGCATTAGTCGCATATGCCGCAATTGGAATTATGGTTTATTTTTTAATGACAAGCTTAGCAGAACTCGCGGCTTACATGCCTGTTACTGGATCTTTTAGTACTTATGCAACAAAATTTGTTGATCCATCACTTGGTTTTGCACTTGGATGGAACTATTGGTATAACTGGGCGATTACGATTGCAGCTGAACTAGCGGCCGTAACATTAATTATGAAATTTTGGTTCCCAGATACCCCTTCTCTTATTTGGAGTGGACTTTGTTTAGCTATTATTTTTCTCTTAAACTATTTATCTGTTAAAGGTTTTGGTGAATCTGAATATTGGTTCGCACTTATTAAAGTAGTTACTATTATTATCTTTTTAATTGTCGGTTTTATGATGATTTTTGGAATTATGGGCGGCGAATCTGTCGGCTTTAAAAACTTCACTGTTGCAGATGCACCATTTAATGGCGGCATCATGGCAATTATCGGTGTATTTATGGCTGCTGGTTTCTCATTCCAAGGAACTGAATTATTAGGAGTAGCTGCTGGTGAAACTGCTGATCCAGAACGCAATATTCCAAAAGCAATTCGTTCTATCTTTTGGCGTATTTTATTATTCTACATTTTAGCAATTCTCGTTATCGGTTTATTAATTCCTTATACGACTGAAAGCCTTGCAGCGAGTGATGTTACAGTAAGTCCATTTACACTTGTATTTGAAAAAGCGGGCGTTGCCTTCGCTGCTTCTGTTATGAACGCTGTTATTTTAACTGCAGTTCTATCTGCTGGTAACTCTGGAATGTATGCATCAACTCGTATGCTTTGGGATTTAGCTCGCCAAGGAAAAGCACCAAAGTTCTTAGGCAAATTAGATAGCCGCGGTGTACCTGTTAACGCATTAATCGCAACATCAGTAGTTGGTAGCGTCGCTTTCATCGCTTCTTTATTCGGTGACGGTGTTGTATACATTTGGTTATTAAATGCTTCTGGGATGTCAGGATTTATTGCTTGGGTAGGGATTGCTATTAGTCATTACCGTTTCCGTAAAGCTTATATTGCACAAGGGAAAGATTTAAAAGATTTACCATATCAAGCGAAATGGTTCCCGTTCGGTCCAATCTTTGCATTTACACTTTGTGTTATCGTTATTTTAGGTCAAAACTACGGAGCATTTACGGGAGCAGCTATCGACTGGAACGGTGTACTTGTTTCTTACATCGGTTTACCACTCTTCTTAGTACTATGGTTAGGTTATAAATTTACTAAGAAAACGAAAGTCATTCCACTTGATAAATGTGAACTGAAATAGAATAAAATATAGTAAAACGAGCAAACAAATTTGTTTGCTCGTTTTTTCATTACAATTCATCTCCCTTCCCTATTGCCACTGTTTTTGCAATAATAGAGGAAATATAAATAAAGGTTGGGATTACATGAACATTCGTATTACTGATGAAGCAATAGCAGCTATACATAGACTAGAACGTGAAGACAAAAAGATTATTCGCATTAGAGGAACAATGACAAACTCTTGCAGCATTTTCGTTGATGTTGATTTAATTTGGGATACATATAATACGGATGATGTTGTATATGAAGATGAACAGCTTATTGTACAAATGGACTCATTCACAAAAGACTACACTGGTGATACGGTGAAACTTGATTATAAGACGACAGGTTTTAGTATAACGACTCCTAGTGAGACGTTGGTGTATGGGTTGTCGATTAAAAAATAAAAATTGTTTTTATCTGACCAATGAGGTGAAAAAATGGGTAAATACGTTCCATTAAAATTTTTATTCAATAAAGAATTAGCAGAAAAAATGGCTGATTCTATTTGTAAACACGAGCCTAATTTCTCTAAAAAAAATTTGTAGATTCTGTAACATGTAAAGTTGAAAATTTAGAGTTAAAGCAACGTGTCGAAGTAATAGCAGATGAATTACACAATGCATTACAAAAAGATTTTAATGAAGCAATACATATATTACTGAAAACATTGGGACCAGAAAACACAACAGAAGTAGGCACATTTACAAACGGATACATGTACATGCCTATCGCAAAATACGTTGAAAAATATGGACTTAACGATTTTGACTCCTCATTCAACGCAATGTATGAAATAACAAAAAGGAATACTGCTGAATATGCCATTCGTCCTTATCTTGAAAAATACCATGAAGAAACCTTAGACATATTACAACAGTGGTTACGTGACGAAAACAGCCACATTAGGAGATTAGTTTCAGAAGGTACTAGACCAAGACTTCCTTGGGCAAAAAAAATAGGAGCTCTGAAAGGTGACTTCAGAAATAATTTAAAGCTTCTTGAGCCATTAATGAATGACCCTTCTAAGTATGTTCAAAAATCAGTAGCCAATCACATTAATGATATTACGAAAGAAGATAACGAACTCGTTTTTCAATGGTTGCAACAATTACTCGATAAACAGCATCCTGTTAACCCTTGGATTATGAAACATGGATTAAGAACGATGATAAAAAATGGCACTTTACC
>NZ_JBFPJI010000351.1:0-3211 GCF_040838205.1 Bacillus sp. S4 | reverse complement strand
GCCCTTTAGTAATCTTTATTTTATTTGTATATATAGCAATGAGAAAACTCCAGCTTATCAGTATTTTAAACCATGAATGAGTTGGAGTTTTGGTCTTTTATTCGCAAATTTCCCGTTCATCGAGTAAATCGATGACGCAGTCTTTATGTTTAAGAAGCTCCTCTTTAGATAAATAGTCAGCTCTCTTACAAAGTTGCATTAGTCTATTAGGTATGTTTTGTTTTCCTAGAAATATCACATTATATTGCGTTTGTGTGGAGATTGCTATGGTTATACAAAAAAAGAGTAACCCGTTTGGCTACTCTTCACATAGAAACTTGTATTTGTTCATTTCAATAAGAGACCGTTATTGAAGTCCCTTCATGAAACTTTGGATTTTTGATGATAATGCAAACAGCAGGATGCTAACTAAAATGGAGATAGCACCAATAACACCAAAGTAAATTGCTTCTGTTGCAGGATTATACAGTTTAACAACTTGGGCATTTATTGCTTGCGCAGACGCAGTTGATAAGAACCATAAGCTCATGGTTTGCGAAGAGAAAGCAGCTGGAGCCAGCTTCGTCGTTATGGATAACCCTGAAGGAGATAAACAAACTTCTCCAATTACAATTAAAAAGAAGCTAAGGACTAACCACATAGGATTCACTAAAGAGTGAGTACCGTTGATTAAAGCCGGAATAATCATAACTAAGAATGAGAAACCTGCAAATAGCAATCCAATAGCGAATTTTTTTGCCGTTGAAGGCTGCTTCTTGCCTAACTTTATCCAAACCCATGCAAAAATCGGGGCAAGCGTTACGATAAAGATTGGACTTAATGATTGGAACCAAGCGGAATGCAATGTAATTCCATTGAACTGTAATTGAGTTCGTTGATCCGCGTATGTCGCTAAGATAATAGCACCTTGTTCTTGTATAGACCAAAATATTGTAGCTGCAATAAAGAGTGGTATATACGCAAGAAGACGAGATTGCTCTACTTTTGTTGTTTTAGGACTACGATACATATAAATGAAATAATAGGCTGGAATAACAATCCCTAAGATACTAATCAAGAATGTAAAACGATTTATAGTTAACAACCCAGTTGGAATTGTAACCACACCTAGCAATGTTAATACAACCAGACCAACACTGAAATACTTAATAGTCTTTTTTCTTTCCGAATCTGATAATGGATTAGGTACTTGCGTACCGACTAGACCAAGGTTTTTCTGTTTTGTTCCAACAAATACCCCTAACCCAATTGCCATACCAATTGCCGCAACTCCAAAACCAAGGTGGAAATTATATTGCTGACCTAATGTTCCGACAACTAAAGGTGCAAGTAAGGCACCTAAGTTAATACCCATGTAGAATATACTGAACCCTGAGTCACGACGCGCATCTGTTTCACTGTATAAACTTCCTACGATGTTCGATATGTTAGGCTTTAACAACCCTGTTCCTAGAACTAAGAAGACCATAGAGATAAATAACGCACTTTTACTACCCGGTAAAGCTAAAATAAGATGGCCAATCATAATTAAAACGCCACCAAAGAATACGGTTTTACTTGGACCAAATAAACGATCCGATATCCATCCACCGATAATACTAGACATGAACAGTAAGGAACCGTAAATTGCCATTATCGAGGTTGCGGTAGATTGATCAATTCCTAATCCACCTTTTGCGACCGAATAGTACATATAATACAGTAAAATAGCTCTCATTCCATAATGAGAAAACCTTTCCCAAAACTCAGTGAAGAATAAAGAGAATAATCCTTTTGGATGCCCAAAAAATCCTGTTTGAGGAATATTTTGAACAAGTTCGTTTTTTTCTTTCATAATGTTAATATTACCCCTTATTAATTTTTTATATTATACAAGTATAACTTAAGAGGCTCCCAGTAGTCCATAACTATCTAAGCCCATCGATGAAGAAAAGCAGCCTTCTGGCTGCTTTCTAAATGAATTGAAAAATCGTCATTTACTCATTAGACACACCTTTCACTGAATCTACCTCTAAACAATCCAGAATTGATTGTGAGAGTGCTTTAGCTACTAAGAATGCTACGCGATTACCAACAAGTGTATATTGTTGACTTAATGGTATATGAGGCGGAATAACGTATGTATCTGGAACACTCATTAATCTTAAGCATTCTAAAACGGTTAACCTTCTATTTTTTTGCGGATGAATAAACTCTCTACCATCCTTTGCAATATGAGAAGTGATAGTGTAGGATGGTTGATCCCAAGATAACTTTCTTACACCATTAAATTGGTTTGGGTTTAGATAATGCAACGTAGTAAGTAAACCGAATTGTACAACACCTACTGTAAACAACTGGTATAATAAGTATAGGAAAATACATAGAGGTGATTTTTGTGCAGCAATTTGAAGAAGTACGTTCGATATTAGAAAAAGCGAAGAAAATTACAGTGTTAACAGGTGCTGGTGCAAGTACGGAAAGTGGAATCCCTGATTTTCGTTCAGCAAATGGATTATATGCTGATGCGAATGTAGAGATGTATTTGTCGAGAGGCTATTATAATAGAAATCCGAAAGAGTTTTGGAAGCATTATAAAGAAATCTTTCAAATTAATACGTTTCATCAATATAAACCAAATCGTGGGCATCGCTTTTTAGCGGAACTAGAAGAACAAGGGAAAGACATAACGATTTTAACGCAAAATATTGATGGTTTACATCAAGTAGGTGGTAGTAAACATGTAATTGATTTACACGGAACACTGCAAACAGCGCATTGTCCAAAGTGTAAAACGGGATATGATTTACAATATATGATTGATCATGAAGTGCCGCGTTGTGAGAAGTGTAATTTCATACTAAATCCAGATGTTGTTTTATACGGAGATACGTTACCTCAATATCAAAATGCGATCAAACGTTTATATGAAACAGATGTACTTCTCGTAATGGGGACGTCACTCAAAGTACAGCCTGTCGCGTCATTCCCAGAAATCGCAAAGAGGGAAGTAGGCGCAACAACAATTTTAGTAAATGAAGAATTAACGGGACAAGAATACAATTTTGATTTTATTTTTCAAAATAAGATTGATGAATTTGCCAAAGGGTTATCTTCGATTAAATAAGTTTTTGTTTTCGTAAAGAAACTGAGGTGGATGATGTCCACCTCAGTTTTTTGTATGAATTATATTCATGTTATTGCGTATTAAGGGGAATGGTAATAAATAGGA
>NZ_JBFPJI010000350.1:0-3218 GCF_040838205.1 Bacillus sp. S4 | reverse complement strand
GATAAACATTTTCTATAAACTGGAAAATGCGAATTTTGTTAGTGCTACCCCATGCCCATCAAGCGAAGTTAAAATCATACCCTTAAAATAAAAAAACGTTATGCTTATCGTAAGAAGTTTATGAGAAAGGATGGTGTTTTTAATGAATCCTATTATTTCAAATGAACTGAATCTTTTTGCACAAGAGCTACAATACTTTTTATCTCCAGTAGTCCTACAAGATATCGCCAAACAAGTTGGCTTTGTACAGCGATCTAGTAAGTATCAAGCAAACGAACTCATTGCTCTTTGCGTATGGCTCAGTCAGGAAATAGCTAGCACATCACTTTCACAATTGTGTAGTCGATTGGAAGCTTCCACTGGGGTACTGATGAGTCCAGAAGGACTGAATCAACGCTTTAATCCAGCCGCTGTCGCATTTCTTCGAGAAGTCTTTACTTCCCTTCTCACACAAAAACTCTGTTCAAATCACTCGCTTTCTGCACACATGATCTCTACTTTCAATCGTATCCGTATTTTAGATGCGACAGTGTTTCAACTGCCTGATCATTTCGCCACTAACTATCAAGGTTCAGGCGGGAGTAGTAATACGGCAGGCGTGAAAATCCAATTGGAATATGATTTACTTAGTGGTCAATTTCTTAACGTGCAGCTTGGACCAGGAAAGAATAATGATAAAACATACGGTACCATCTGCCTTGAAACCGTAGAGGCGGGCGATTTGTGTTTACGTGATCTTGGTTACTTCGATTTAGGAGACTTACAAACTATTCATGATAAAGAGGCTTACTATATCTCGCGGTTGAAGCTGAATACACGCATTTATATCAAGAACCCTGAGCCAGAATACTTCAACAACGGCACGTTAAAAAAGCAAACAGAATACATCCAACTTGATATGACACAAATGATGTCGGGTCTAATCCCAGGTGAAACGATAGAAATCCCCGAGGCATACATTGGCCAAAATCAGAAGCTTCCAGCACGTGTCATTATCCATCGTTTAACCGATAATCAAACGCAAACACGCCTGAAAAACCAAGCGATACGTGAAAAGAAAAAAGGCATTGTCATGAAGGATAAAAGTAAACGTTTAATGGGTATGAATGTATATATCACGAACACGTCTCTAGAAGGAGTACCAACGAACTACGTGCACTCATTGTATTCACTTCGTTGGCAGATTGAAATTTTGTTTAAAACGTGGAAGTCATTTTTTGAAATTGATGAATGTAAAAATATTAAAAGAGAACGCCTAGAGTGCCATTTATATGGACAACTCATCGGCATTCTCCTCTGTTCTTCTACGATGTTTCAAATGCGACAGTTTCTGCTTGAAAAGACAAAGCAGGAGCTGAGTGAATACAAAGCGATTTATATGATTAAAGATTACTTTCCGTTACTGTTTCAAGCGATAGCCGTTGGCACAGAAGAAATTTTAAAAATTTTGCATCGTCTTTATCTGCTGCTCAAAAAGAACGGTCGTAAATGTCATCGGTATAAGAAGATGACCGTCTTTGATATTCTAGGGATTGTGTATAAAACGACGGTAAAGCATAGACAAGCTGCCTAGCGAAAAAATCACGTTTTAATAGGCTTCTTTAGCATGCCTACTTTTCTATCAATTGCTAGTTTTGAAACAAGGATCGTTTCATATCTAGTAATTTACTTGGTTAGCTTGATGGGCATGCGGCTGTACCCCTATTAAATAAATATGCTAATGACGTATTGAATTTTTTTAAAGAGATTTCAGATTTAAAATTATTTTTCGTTATTTCTGTCATAGCAGTCTGTTGCTATGGGGTATCATGGATATTATCTATTCGTATCTATCAAAACAAAGCTTTTTAATAGTAAATTCTTAAAGGAGGATTGTTTAAATGACATCAAAAAAAGAGCGTCCTAATCGAATACGAGAGTGGCTGAAAATTCTTGGAGCATTTCTAGTCATGCAATTAATCTTTATCATCCTTGATATGACTTCGTGGATACCAAACTTCAAGGAAGGAGGAGTTGGAGACCGTCTTGTTAATTCTGAGTTCTTTACGGAATGGTTCGCTCCTTATAAAACAAAGCAATTTAACGTACTAACGGCAGTTATGGCTATTTTATTATTCCTAAATGTATTAACAGGTGTAATAAAAGACGCCTTTTCTAGAAAAAGAGTTAATTAGCACATGCTGCGACCCAAAATAGTGGCTGTTTGTTTTTTTCTTCGAGCTGTTCTTTGTTCCGAACTAGCTGTACATCAATTAAACGTTGCTTTTTATCCATCTATTTTCCAATCCTGTTATTTTCAATGATTTGAATGTATACTTTTATCTAATTCCAATGAAATTAGATAAAAGTCAATGTTTAAGGGGGAATGAAAGTAAACTTTTGGCTAAAAGTTTACTTTCGTTTCTATTAGAAAAACAAAAAGACCTTGTAGCAATTGCTACTGATATTATCCCCTTTAGGTAGACAGTGTTAAAAAGACCATGTATAAACATGGATGTTACACTATTACTTGGAGGGGATTTTTCATGGCAAAAAAAGGTACAACATTTAATACATACTCGGAAGAAGTAAAGTTATCAGCTGTTCAAAGTTATTTAAACGGAGAAGGAAGCTACGATATGATAACGGAGAAATATCAGATTAAAAGCTCTACACAACTTAAAAATTGGGTGAAAAAATATAAAGAATGTGGTGAAATTACAGATACTCGTGGGAAAAATAGTGGAATGAAAGGGATACCAAACCCTTTAAAAGGCAAACGTGTTCATTTCAACACCATTGAAGAGGAACGTGACTACTATAAGGCTCAGGTTGAATATTTAAAAAAGCAGTATCCAAATCTGTAAATGGGGGCGTACCAAAATATAAAGAGAGATATCGTATCATTGAATCATTAAAGAGAAAATATCCAGTTCTATGGCTTACTAAATTTGCGGGTGTACATCGTTCAAGTTACTATAAGTGGATTCATACAAAAAGCATAAAAAACATGCGACTAGAGTCCGATCAACGATTAAAAAAGGTAATACAATCTATTCACGTAAAGCACAAGGAATATGGTTATCCACGTATGAAAATCGCTTTACAAGAAAAAGGTTATTTTATAAATCACAAAAAGGTATATCGCTTAATGAGTGAGCTCAACATTCAGTCTATTATTCGGAAGAAGCGTCGCTTCTTTAAAGGGAACTATTCCAATGTTTTTCCGAATGTTTTAA
>NZ_JBFPJI010000349.1:0-3220 GCF_040838205.1 Bacillus sp. S4 | reverse complement strand
GTTATGCTTACTACATAACTGGATTCCTTATCGTTTAACAACTTTTTTATTTTAAAATAACAACTTCCCTTAATTCCCTCTTCAACACTTTCCCTAAAGCGTTTTTCGGTAATTCGTCCATAAATACAACTTCCGGTATTTTATAGTTTGCTAGTTTCTCCTTACAATGTTGAATAATTTCTTCTTCTGTTAAAGGTGTTTGAATGTCCTTTACAATGTAAGCTGTTGGAATCTCACCCCAAAAGTCATCTGGAATTCCAACTACTGCAACTTCTAAAACACCGTTTATTTCATGAATAACATCTTCTACTTGATCTGGATATACGTTGTCACCACCGCGTACGATAACGTCTTTATATCTTCCCATAATATGTAGAAATCCATCGTCATCTATCATGCCAGCATCGCCCATGTTAAACCAATTATCTTTTACTACCTTCTTTGTCGCCTTTTCATTATTCCAATATCCTTTAAACATGTACGGACTTCTTACATGAATCTCTCCAACTTCATTTGTTGTTAGTTCATCACCTGTTTCTGGATGAACAATTTTCAATTCTACATGTTTAAGAGTTTTTCCTACAGAAGACATCTTTTCTTTTCCCATCATTGGATGCCATGAGGTTACAACCCAGCCTTCTGTACTACCATACCCTTGCACCATATATATTCCTTTTTTCATATATTTTTGAATGAGTGTTTCTGGCACTTTTGTACCACCGCTTTGCGCTATTTTAAAGGTTGAAATGTTACGCTCTTTTTTATTTAGTTCATCAAGCATATAACTATAAACCGCTGGAAACGCAAGCATCGTAGTAATTTTCTCTTCTTCAATCTTATCCCAAATAAGAGTAGGATTTGAATCAGATAAGAAAATCATCGTTATGCCATGATAAATGCAATTTAAAATAGAAAGCACCCCACTCATATGAAACAATGGATGCACTGATAAAAAGCGTTCACCTGCTGGAATTTCTCTTTGCCCCGCAATCTCAGCAAAATAATAGTGTAAGTTTTTATGTCCAATCACACATGCTTTTGCCTGTCCAGTCGTTCCTGAAGTAAATAAGTAAATCGCATCATCATCTTCATGAACTTCTACGTTCGGTTCTGTAATTGGCTGTTCTTGCAATTTTAATTCAAATGAACCAAAGCCTTCTTCTGTCGTTTTAATTACATAAGGAATTTCTTTAACAGCATCAATCTTTAATAACACTTCACTAAATTCTTCATCAATAACTAATACTTTTAACTTTGCTTCTTTTACAATCGTTTCTAATTCATAAGCAGTAAGCTGATGATTTAGCGGAATAAATACCGCTCCAATTTTCAAACTTGCCATCAGAACGCTTGGAAACGGGGGATTATTTTTACATAGGATTCCTATACGATCCCCTCTTTGCAAACCGTTATGTAACAAATAATGTGCAAGCTGATTTACTCGTTCATTATACTGCTGAAATGAATATCTTTTCTCTCCCCCTACAAGCGCTTCCAAATTTGGTGATTGCATTGCTCTTTTTTGTAATAATTGTCGCATCGTTCTCAAGTAAAACTCCCCTTTATATATGTTAGGTTTTTTATTTTATCAGATTAATTATTAATTTACTAAAGATTACACTTAGTGAATATAAAACCAATAAAGTGAAACTTTAATCAGCCCTCACCAATCGGGCTTTTACGGGCGGCCCGACTCCCACCTAACTCCCTCGTATTCACTGAATTTTGAGGTAGGAGTCCTACTGCCCGCAAATAGCGGGATAAAAAAATAGCCATCTACTTAAGCAAGTAAATGGCCATTTCTCCTTATATATTAGAATACTTCTTATTCATCACATATTGCACATACTCAGGTGCACTTTTATCAATCTCTTCATCACTGATTTCATATTCTGCACCATATAAATAAAACGAAGGTATAAATTCCATTCCCGTGTATAAGCTTGTAGCGTGAAATGGTTTCGTCAACTCAGCCATTGTAATCCCGCTATTTTCATAGTCTTTTTCTAATCCACCTATAGAAATAGCTACACCAAACTCTTTTCCCTTCACTTTATCCCCTTTAGATCCGTAAGCAAATCCATACGTTAACACATCATCAAACCACTTCTTTAATAAAGGCGGTGAGCTATACCAATAAAATGGAAATTGAAATATATATCGGTCGTGTTCTACTAACAGCTTTTGTTCCTCTTCAACATTAAACTCCCAATTTGGTGCCGCTTTATATAGTTCATGCACCGTAACTTCATCGGAATGTTTCTCAAGCTCTTCTATCCATCTTTTATTAATTCGAGACTTTTCAATATCAGGATGTGCTACAATTACAAGTGTTTTCATATAGTTTCTTCCCCCTTATAAATAATTCAAACCCTTTAGTATTAGTATGAATGAGTCACATATAATTGAAAAGTACGTACTTTCAGGTACTATAGGAACCTTGAGGTACCTTTGGAGGTGTTATATGAATCAAAATGATGACTGCCCAATTGCAACAACACTCGATGTAATCGGCGGAAAATGGAAAGTTTATATTTTATGTGTTTTGATGGATGGAAAAATGCGAACAAATGAAATCAAACGAGAAATTCCAAACCTTACACAAAAAGTTCTTACACAACAACTTCGACAACTTGAAGCTGATGGGATTATTCATCGTACCGTATATCAAGAAGTACCACCAAAGGTTGAGTACACAATAAGTGAACACGGAAAATCTTTAATGCAAATTATGAATGAACTATTTGAATGGGGAAAAGATCATCAGATGAAAAGATTAAATGACTAAAAGAACCCTACCTACTTTGTTACATCTTCTATGCAAAGAATTCTTTTAAAATTTTGTAATAGGAGTATCGTCACATCACTATTAAGTTAAGAAAATAGATTACCCCCAAAATGAACTTCTTTGCTATAAAAGACAAAAAGTTTCTGTTTTGGGGGCACTATAAAATTTAAACTTGATACCGATGTGTTACTACCCCAATTTGATATAGGCTTCGTGAATTTCGTGTGTTTGTCCTCGTTGTAGCTGGAATGGATTTGGCAATTGTTACAGAAAAAAGAACCAACATTCTTACAAATCTGAAAAAACAAAAATGGCTGTTTATGAAACTTTCTATATTTATACTTAAAGTTGGTGCTACTTCTTTATTGCATTAGATAGTAATGTAATTTATAATACGTTTAAATGATTAAATTCTTAAACGGAAGGTAATGT
>NZ_JBFPJI010000348.1:0-3268 GCF_040838205.1 Bacillus sp. S4 | reverse complement strand
ATGTACACATGTACATTTTTACACTTGTGTACATGTGTACATGGAAGAAGTTTTGTTGAAATTCTTTGTTTACAAACAAAAAAACTTATTGTAACGTTATAGACAACAAGTTTTCTCAACGCAATTCGATTTAGTTTGATATTATACATAAGAAATTCGTAAGAATTTGTAGGATATATATAAGACACATAAACATAAAAAAACAAATAAAAAAAGAACGGCTGTCTACTTGAGATTTGGAAGATCTCAAACACGACAGAGGAAGTAGATCTGCTGGAAACATTTCTACTTCTTGGTGAATACAATTTGCTGGAAACATCTTGTATTCCATTTACGTCACTGCACTACCAGTGAGTAAACTTCCCAAACCGTTCTAGTTAACTATGCTATTGAGATATTAAATATCTCTTATTAGTATAGTTAATTAGTGTAGATTTGTAAAGATAGAACCCCCTATTTAAGTGCATCTATAAGCGTATTTAATTATGGATTTTTCTACCTTTGTATACAATTCGGGAAGTCTATTTATTTAGGTGAGCAGTGATATAACTGCTCACCTTTTTTTGTTGTCTTAAATCTAGTAGAAAGGAGATCCAACATGAATACAGTACAGAAAGCTATTAATCTTATACTTCATAAAGGTTTACGAAAATATAAATCTAAAAACTCACAAGCTGCATTAGTATCTATTACAAAACAAGAGAAATTTGAAAACAAAATGCTGAATGGTAAGAAGAATAAAAAAGGATCTATTTTTATTACTCGTAAAAAAGCTGATTTAAGCGCACCTTTTGGTACAAGAGGGGTAGTATTATCATCTGAGGAAGCTACACTGGATCATGTTGGACAAGCTTCTCACTGGACTCCTAATGTATATAATTTTGGTACATATAGCGAGAATGGTCTTCGTACAATCGTTGGGCATACAGAAAAGAACTTACAGCAAATTAATTGCTTCGTAATCGACATTGATTCAAAGACATTCCCAATGACAGCTATTAACGATGTTGCGTTAAATGCTGGTTTTGGTGTGCCGACTATGATCCTTCAAACTACAAAGGGTTACCAAGTATATTATGTGCTAGATAAAGCTGTATATGTAACAAATAAAAAGAACTATATCGCTATTAAATCAGCAAAAAGAATCTCTCAAAACTTGAGAGAAATGTTTGCTGTAAGCCTACCACAAGTAGATTTAACATGTAATCACTTCGGATTCTTCAGAATGCCTTCAGAAGAGAATATCATTATGTTCTTTGAGGGAAATGTATATTCTTTCAAGGAGCTGCAGGAATGGAGCAAGAGACAAGATGATAACAAAGGCAAAGAATTTTTCGCAATTCCAGGTAAAAATAACGTAATTGAAACACCATTTTCTAAAAACAAACCTGTAGAGCAACCGAAACAGGTTGAAGAAGCGTGGTTTAAACAAGTTATTAATTGCACGAATATAGCGCCACAACAAACAAAAGCAGGGCGAAACAATGCAATTTTCACTCTGTCATTAGCATGTTTTCAAAGTGAAGTGTCAATTAAAGAAGCACTAGATATGATGGATCAGTTTAATAGTAACCTGGAACAACCTTTAGATCATGTTGAAGTTAGAGGGATTGTCATGTCTGCATATTCAGGGAAGTACCAGGCTGCACATAAAGATTATATTGATCGTCTACTTCAAACATATGCGACACCTGGACAAGTGAATTCTTTCAGATCTCCTGCTGCGTTTTGGAGAAAGCATAAGAAACAGCGTGTTGATCGAGTACGTTCACATTGGCATGAGTGGGAAGCGGATATTATCGCTTTCTTATCAATGCATTCTAAAAACAAGCCTGTGTTATACTTTACACAATCAGAACTATGTGAAGAACTAAATATCCCTAGAAGTACATTAAACACTGTTTTGAAGAAGAGTAATAAAATATACAAAACTGTTGAGGGCAAAGGGAAAACGGCAAAAACTGGACTATCAACAATTGGAATGTTAATTTCATTTGCATTACGTGAAAAAGGGCAAAAAAGAGAGAGTTATTCAAGCTATTTAAACGAGCTGTTTCCCCAAATAGGTAATATCTTTCTACAAGCAAAGAACGATAGCGCTATGGCAGAAGAAACCGTGTCATATAGCCTAATCGAAGGGCTACCAGCTGGTTAATTTTTAATTGTTCACTGTGCCAATACATAATTATATCTACGATACATCTTTCGGAGAGCTAGCTATAGCGTTATACGATTAATACTTACAGAGTTACTTCTTGCTAGGGGGATATTTTAAGTTATTTAGAGTTCTATACTCATTATGGTATGTGAAATTGTATAGACTGTTTTAGAAATTTATTCTATTGGTGGTGTGCTATATGGGTAAAAATTATTCTGTAGATCGTGATAAAAAGGGACGTTATAGACATTCTTATGTATTCATGAGGGGGACTGATGTAGAGATTAAGTTACTTGGTCATGAAGGTTTGTTAAAAGGGAAAGTTACAACAATTGAGGAATATTATTGTGTTTTAGATATGGTGGGGGACGGTGATCCTTATCAGATAATTGTTAATTTTGCAGAAGTAAAATATATAAGACATAAAGAGTTTGTGTCAGTTGAAGAAAGATCACCTAATTATACGCCTGAAGATAAGAAAACGTCATTTGTGTTTGAGATAGGGGAAAATATAGTTTGTGCGTTTAAAGATGGTAAGCGTATGAAAGGATTTGTATTATTTGAGGGAGCCTATTATCTGTATATCAAAACAGAGAAGGGCAATTTCTGTACGATTATGAAGAGTGCTTTATCTTATATTGCACATGGTAAACATACTGCATTGTTAGAGACAAATGATTTTTATACAGAGGAAATGAAAGCAGCTGGTCATATAAAACCAACGGAGTATGTTTTATATGTAGGGGATATAATTACAGTATTTTTTGCTAATGGTAAAAGCGTGACCGGTGTAGTTCTTGATGAATGTAAGTATTGGCTATTACTACAGTCTGAGAAGCTTCAAATTACTGTTTTAAAAGGCAGCTATTCTTATTTTAAGCATTAAAACTATGAGAATAAGCCGTTCTTGTACCAGGCTAATAAGAGATTAAAAAAGCAATTGAGGAAGTAGGATTTTATTTGATGATTAGATCGGTCAACATAATTCTTTTTTAGAGATGTAAATTATAATGGAGGGGTGGAAAAGAGACTTAGCTTGATATTATCCCCTTTAAGTAGACAGTGTAAAAAGACCATGTACATACATGGTCTTTTTACACTGTCTACTTA
>NZ_JBFPJI010000347.1:0-3281 GCF_040838205.1 Bacillus sp. S4 | reverse complement strand
TTACAGTAGTATACTATTTAGTGTGTAATAGTACTAGCAATGAATACGCTGTAGGGGGTTTAGTATATTGTTAGATGCGATGAAGATGACGGATATGAGAATTCCGGCGAATGCTATCATTCATGTAGAAGAGATGAAAGGTGGAGTCGTTTTATCCGTTGAAATAGACGGCCAAATTATTTATACGATGGCTTATGATGAAGAAACAGATAGTTATGCTGAATTATATGATCGAAACGATAAGAGGGCGTGCCAAGTACATGAAGACTTTATGGGATGGTCACTTCTTCACTAAAAAGATGTCAATATGACATCTTTTTTTATTGAATCGATAGATTATACAAAGAAATGAAATATAAGGATAAAATTTGTAATAAATGATTTTGCATTGTTAGCACTTTGTAACTGTAAGATAACTGTTTTTTCGCTATCATAAAGATAACAGTCATAGCTATAGGAGTGATCAACTTGAAGAAAGTACATATTTCAAATTTTATGCTATTAAGTGTTTGTTTAGTTTTATTTGTTCTCCTAGGAGCCTTTTTATATTCATGTGTATAAGAAAAAACGCATTCTAGAAAGAACGCGTTATAAAAATGAAGTAATGATTAATCTAGTTCCAAGAATAATTAATGTGATACGTAATAAATTAATTACTGCATTACCACTTAATTTTGTGTTAATATAAGCCCCGATTTTTCCGCCAATCCATGCACCAGGAATAAGAATTAATGCATAAGCCCAGCTGACATTTCCTAGAGAGATGTGAGTTAAAGAACTTACAATTGCTGAGAGAAATACGATAAACATTGAAGTTGCTACAGCAATGTGTGCTGGGAACGCAAAAAGAAGCATCATCGCTGGCACAAGTAAGGCGCCACCACCGATTCCGAATAATCCGGATATAAATCCAACTATAAAGGCAATAAAGATAGCGAGAAATGGTGGGAATTGATAGTCTACAGTATTTCCTTCGTTATCTGTAAAAGATTGCTTAATTACAGTCATATTTGATAGGGAAAGAGGTTTCAATTTGTCTCGTAGTATAAGAAGAATGGAGACGAATATAAGAAAAATCCCAAAGTATAAAGAAAATGTATCTTGGTTTAAAAATTTGTTTGCCCATGATCCGATAATACCACCAGGGCCACTCCCGATAAATAAAATAAGTCCACTTTTATAATCTACCCGTTTATGTTTCATATAAGTAAGGGTAGAAGACAGCCCCGTAAAAACGACGGTTACCATAGAAGTTCCTACTGCGAGTTGTGGTGATAAACTGTGTAATCCAATTAATAACGGAACGATAATAATTCCGCCTCCAAGTCCGACTAGGCTCCCGACTGTCCCGGCGATTAATCCGATGAAAAGTAACATGATGTATTCCAAAATTGCCAACTCCTCTATATAACTTATCCATCAATCATTATACACGCTTTTTAATAAGAAATAGGCTTGTTCACAAAAAAGTCGTCTTCCTAGAAAAATAAGGAAGACGACTTTTGATTAAAAGATTAAGTGTAATAAGTAGTAAAATAATGCAGCTAAAGAAGCTGAAATAGGAAGTGTAATAACCCATGTAATTAACATGCGTTTTGCAGTTCCCCATTTTACACCTTTCACACGATGTGAAGCACCAACCCCTAAAATAGAAGAAGAGATAACGTGCGTTGTACTAACCGGTAAGTGAATGAATGTTGCACCGAAAATAACAAGTGATGATGATAAATCGGCAGCTACACCATTTACAGGACGAATTTTCATAATTTGTCCACCGACAGTTTTAATAATTTTCCATCCACCGACAGAAGTACCAAGACCCATTGCGATTGCACAACATAATTGTACCCAGAACGGGATGTCGTCAGAAGTATGATAGTTATTGGCCATAAGAGCCATCGTAATGATTCCCATTGCTTTTTGTGCATCATTCGTACCATGTGTGTAAGCTTGTAATGCTGCAGTGAAGATCTGGAATATACGGAAGTTCTTGTTCGTTTTCGTTAAGTTAAAGTTTTTAAAGACCACTTTAAAAATACTATATACGATGTAACCAATAACAAAAGCGATAATCGGTGAAATGATTAAAGCTTCAAGAATTTTTATAAACCCTTTATAGTTTAATGAGCTAATACCAGCAGCAGCAATTGCTGCACCAGCGATTGCGCCAATGATTGCATGCGAAGAACTACTTGGAATGCCATAGTACCAAGTGAGCAAATTCCAGACTATTGCCGCAAGCAAAGCAGCTAAAATTACAAGAGAACCATTTGGCAAGGCAAACGGGTCAACGATATCTTTTGTAATAGTTTTTGCTACACCTGTAAATGTCATCGCACCTAAAAAGTTCATAATAGCTGCCATAACAATTGCATGTCTAGGCTTTAGAGCTTTCGTTGAAACAGCCGTTGCAATAGCGTTTGCTGTATCGTGAAATCCATTGATAAAGTCAAAAGCTAAAGCGCAAATGACTACTAAAACGGTCAGTATCAAGAGTGTATCCATGATCAAACTCCTTACGCGTTCTTCATAATGATTGTTTCTAATACGTTTGCAACGCTTTGACAGCTATCAGCTACTTCTTCAAGCTCTTCGTAAATCTCTTTAAATTGAATAATCTTAATCGGATCTTTCTCACGAGAGAATAAGTGCTTAATCGCATGACGGCGAATATCATCACATTGTGACTCGTAATCCTTAATCTTAATCGCATTTGTACGAATATCGACTAATTTCTTTTTAGACAGTAGTTCAACAGAATTTGCAATCTCAATTGCACATTGATTAATTGCTTCAACGAATTTAATCATGTATTCATCAGCTTCTGTAATAGAATACATTTCGAATAGACCAGCACTGTGATCTAATCCGTCTAATACATCATCCATACTCATTGCAAGCTGTAGGATGTCTTCACGTTCAATAGGAGTAATAAACGCTTTGTTTAGCTCCATAATGATTTCGTGAATGAATGAGTCACCTTTTGACTCATACTCTTTCATGCGCATAGAAAACTCTTTTAAATCGCTAGCATTTTTAATTTTATACTCCACGAAAAACTGCGCGCCTTCTTTTAAATTTTCGGAAACATTCATTAGCATTTCAGAAAATTTATCTTTCTTTGATTTAAAGACCATTATTGTTACCCCCACAAAAGTAATATATGTAAAATATATTGGCTAATCAATTCTAACAAAAAACTGTCGTTTTTTAAAACATTTTATCGAAAAGTTTACAAAAACTTAACATAACTCACATTGTTGTATTAATAATATTAATAC
>NZ_JBFPJI010000346.1:0-3282 GCF_040838205.1 Bacillus sp. S4 | reverse complement strand
ATACACTATATATAGAAATAATAACCCTCCTAATTTTTACCTCTTAATTACATTATGGTATATAATCAATTTATAGAATTTACAGAAAAAGGAGCTCTTTCATGCTACAACAACTCTTCACTTCACCTATCCTATCTGTTCAAGCACTACATCCGGGCTATGAAGACCATGCAAGCGACGTATTTCTTGTTAAAACAGAAGCTGAAAAAGTTATTGTTCGTTCCTCAAAAATGACTGAAGAGCCAAGCAATGATTTTTGGTGGGGATGCAAAAACCTATTTGGAATTGACCCAAGAAATGTACATCATTTAGAAACGATACACGCACTATTGAAAAAGCATACTACCTTACCCATCCCGACTATTTTGCAAAAACATGTTTTAAATGGACGAGAGTATGTTATCGCCGAAAAACTAGCAGGAAATACGCTGCAATCATTTATTGGACAACCTGATTCTATTTTATTCAGCCTTGGAAAAGGACTAGCAGAGATTCATTCATTTAAAGCTAATTTCACAGGAAACCCTTCTGGTACTTTCCAAGTTCCACTTGAAGAATTTAAGTTGCATATTTTAAAAGTAAGCAAGAATCTTGTAAATATGTTTTATTCCGATAATGCGAGCATACATAACGCATTTCATACTTTTGAATCACAACTCTCTTCCTTGCCATCACCGAAGGAATCTACACTCATTTTAATTGATATGGATCCTACTCAGTTTTTATCAGATGGTCAATCTATTACTGGTTTAGTAGATACAGAAGCTTATGCAATTGCTCCAAGAGAGTTCGATTTTATTGGATTAGAATATGTACTTACAGAAAAAGAGGCTCGTGCTTTTAAACAAGGTTATGAGACCATTATGCCCATTCCTCGTCTTGAAGAATGTAGACAACCCTATCGATATTTATATCGCTTATTATCTATTCAAGGTAGTGTGGAGTTAGAAAAGTGGTTATGTCACCCATCCTATTTTTAAATATGATTGAGAGGGATTATGAAATGGATATTCAGAAAAAGAACTTTTTAGTTGAAAATGAAATACAACAGCTGAAAGATTTAGCTCATGTTTGCGGGCAACACGATAAAATTGATTACTCGTCAGATTTGCATGTCAACTTTTTAACTGCCCGTAATAAAGAAGTGGTAAATGATTTTCTATTTTATGATGATACTCAATTAATCGGTGCATTAAGTATGTATGACTTTGAAAGACCGACTAAACTGGAGTTAATAGGATTTGTTCATCCAAACTATAGAAAACAACATATAGGCACTACTCTTTTACAAACTGCAATGAAAGAAATACAAAAAAGAGAGGCCGATGAAGCCCTTCTTATAATTAATGGTGACTCTATTTCAGGGAAATCATTTGCAAAACAAATGAACTTACCTTATTTATATAGTGAGTACGGTATGGAGTTCAAAATAAACGAAGCACAAAAAACAATGAAAAATCATATTAACCTTACCGTTGCATCTTCTGAATTACTTCCTGACCTTATAGAAATCGCTAGTAAAGCTTTTGGAGATTCGGCAGCAAATACATCCACATGGTTACAAAAAATGATGAAGTCACCTTCTCATCAAGTTTACATTGCTTTTATTAATGAAAAAGCAATCGGAACGATTACCGTTACTGAGCAAGAGCAGTCTATTACACTATCAGGATTCGCAGTTCATCCTTCTTATCAAGGTAAAGGATATGGTAAAGATATTCTTAGTTATATGGTACATACACTTATTACCGAAGGAGTTTCCACAATTGAATTAGACGTCGAAACGAAAAATAACAATGCCTTAAAACTTTATACACAGTGTGGATTTGAAATCATGACGAAGTATGATTATTATGGATTATTGGAATAGGAGTGACTTTTCTATCGAGGAAGCATGTTATTTTAGAGACGAAATTATTGCCTCTTTAAAATCTGTAGGATTTAACAATATACAACTACACGGTGCAAATAGAACATTTTTCATTTGCCAAAAGCAAAAAAGCTGAATCATAACGATTCAGCTTTTTTATTTTTTCTTAATATATTTACAACCGCAGTCGTTTCATCATTTTCTTTATAGACACGTGGAATTCTTCTGTCCAACATACATGTAACTTCATAGTTAATTGTACCTAGCATATCTGCTATTTCTTCCACCGCAATCTCTTCTTCACCTTGTTTGCCGTAGAATACAACTTCGTCTCCTACTTGTACTGGCATTGCATTTGTAACATCTAGCATAAGCTGATCCATACAAACACGACCAATAACAGGTACTCTAACTCCATTAATTAATGCATGCCCTTTATTAGATAACTGACGATTATAACCATCAGCATAACCAATTGGTACAGTTGCAATCCATTCTTCACCCGTTGTTACATACGTATTCCCATAGCTAACACCACGATTTTTCTTCGCATGTTTAACATGAGCTACTTTTGATTTTAAAGACAACGCTGGCTGTAAGGAAGCAACTGTATGATCCACTTCTCTTGAAGGATACATACCGTAGATTCCAATACCGACACGAACCATATTTTGAAATGTGTTACTAAGTTCCATTGATCCTGCACTGTTTGAACTGTGAATATATGGAAAACGAATTCCTAATTCTTCCGCTGTATTTACAGCTTTCTCAAACAAACTTGTTTGCATATTTGTATAAGTTTTATCTATTTCATCAGCGGTAGAGTAATGTGTAAACATCCCTACTACTTCTACATATCGCATACGTTTTAACTCTTCAAAAAACGGTTTAACTTCTTCTTCCTGTAAACCAATACGGCTCATTCCTGTATCAATTTTCACATGAATTCGCACTTTCTTTTGAAGATGGTTTGCAACTTCATCTATACCTTGTAAATCTTCTACTCTATAAACAGTCATCATAACGTCATATTGAATTACATCTTCTACAGCTGCTACTGGTGTATATCCTAAAATTAAAATAGGTACAGTGATTCCAGCTTCTCTTAATTCAATTGCTTCGTCTACAAATGCAACTGCAAGTTGGTTTATTCCTGCTTCAATAGCCGATTTCGCAACTTCAACTGCCCCATGACCATATCCATTCGCTTTTACAGCAGCCATCATCGCAATATTTTCATCGTTTACATGTTTTTTAAATTCTTTTACATTATGTTTTACAGCATTTAAGTCAACTTCAACAATTGTATCTCTTCCATATTTCAAGCTCATTGGTCTAACTCCTAACTCAATAATTACATTCCATTCTATTTCATGTTTCATATGACCTTTTACAATATAATACTTTTCACT
>NZ_JBFPJI010000345.1:0-3283 GCF_040838205.1 Bacillus sp. S4 | reverse complement strand
GATATGAAGAATCTCAAGTTGTTAACATTAAAAAGCTAATATTACGGCAATATATTTCTCCTGGATATCGTTATACATTTTGGTTACGTCTATGTAAATATCTAAGGAATAAAAATAGGTTATATACACCTGTTTATGTAGTGGCCATGGTTATTCTTCAGCGTTATAAATATAAATACGGTATTGAAATTTCACCAAAAACTAAGATAGGTAAAGGGTTTTACATTGGACATTTTGGAGGGATAGTGATAAATAGTCAAACTGAAATAGGCGCAAATTGTAATATAAGTCAAGGTGTTACAATTGGGATGTCTAATAGAGGGGATAAAAAGGGGGTAGCGGTTGTAGGAAATAATGTTTATATAGGACCTGGAGCAAAAATTGTTGGGGCTGTATATATAGGTGATAATGCAGCAATAGGTGCGAATTGTGTAGTCACTAAGGATGTACCAGCAAATGCTGTTGTAGTGGGAGTTCCAGGTAAAGTAATTTCAATGAATGGTTCAAATGGATATATAGGTAATACGAATTACAATTTTTAGAGTCTATTATGATGCTATCTTTTACTCGACAAAGAAATAAAAAGGTGATGGAAAATGAGGTATTGTTAAACAGATAGTTTAACAACATTGATTAGTTGAAAAAGCAAGTTCTAGTATTTGTTTATAATCTTTATGATCCATATGTAAAAGGTATCTAATAAATATTGGCGGGAGTATGATCACAAATGAAACGTTTTTTTGATGTAGTCATGTCTTTGTCTTTATTAATAAGTTTTTCTTTTATTATTATTTTAGTAGCGATTTTAATCCGATTGAAATTAGGAGCACCTGTACTATTTAAACAGCAACGTCCAGGATTACGAGGAAAACCATTCTTCTTGTATAAGTTTCGTACAATGAATGATATGAGGGATAGTAAAGGTGTGTTATTGGGCGATCATATTAGATTAACCCCCTTTGGAAATTTACTTAGAAAGTATAGTCTAGATGAATTACCTCAGCTTATAAATGTTGTAAAAGGGGATTTAAGCTTAGTAGGCCCTCGACCATTATTAATGGAATACTTACCATTGTATTCAAAAGAACAGATGGAACGCCATAATATGAGACCAGGTATAACTGGATGGGCTCAAATAAATGGAAGGAATGCGATTAGCTGGGAAGAGAAGTTCCAGCTGGACATATGGTATGTAAAAAATCAAACCTTATTTCTTGATATGAAAATATTAATTTTTACCATAGTAAAAGTGTTCAAGTCAGAAGGGGTTAACCAAGTTGGTCATATAACTGTTGAGCGTTTTACAGGCGCAAAATCACAAGTGAAAGAAGATGCTTGAATGAAAATATTAATAATTGGAGATGGTGGTCATAGTAAAGTTGTCAAAGATATAATACTGTCAAATACACAATATGAAATCGTTGGATATTTAGATGATAAATATATAGAGATTATTTTAGTTAATGGTATATATTTTGGGCCGATTTCTGCTATTGGTGAAATGATGAATAAATTTCAAAAAGTAAAAGTTGTAATAGCAGTGGGCAATAATAAAATGAGAAGTAAAATTTTTGGAAAATTAAATTTATATGATTGTTATTTTGCCACGTTAATACACAAGACAGCTGTTGTAAGTCCTACTGCCAGGTTAGGAAATGGAACAGTTGTTATGCCTTATGCAGTTATTAATGCTGATACTATAGTTGGTGAACATGTCATAATAAACACAGGAGCAGTCATTGAACATGACAATCAAATAGGGAGGTTTGCACATGTTTCACCTCATTCTACACTTGCAGGTTCGGTCAGTATAGAAGAAGGAGTACATGTTGGAGTAGCTGCCACTTTGATTCCAGGGGTACATGTTGGAGAATGGGCTACTATTGGGGCTGGGGCGGTTGTAATCAATGATATATCACCTAAGTATACCGTGGTGGGTATTCCTGCCAGAGTTATTAATGTAGAGAATTATTAGGGAGTGATGAAGGATGGTTATAATAAAAAATAAAAAACGAATCTATCTCTCTTCTCCACATATGAGTGGTTATGAGCAAGAATATATTAATGAGGCATTTGATACAAATTGGATTGCTCCTCTTGGCCCGAATGTAGATGGTTTTGAACAAGAATTTGCATCTTCTGTTGGGATTGGATATGCTGCAGCAGTTAGTTCAGGGACTGCTGCTATTCATTTGGCATTGCGTCTATTAAATGTTCAAAGAGGAGATAAGGTATTTTGTTCAAGTTTTACTTTCATAGCCAGTGCGAACCCGATTATTTATTTAGGTGCCGAACCAATTTTTATTGATTCTGAGTTTGAAACATGGAATATGTCGCCACAAGCATTAGAACGTGCATTCTGTGATGCGGATAAAGAGAAAAGGTTACCGAAAGCAGTTATTGTCGTTCATTTATATGGACAGAGTGCAAAAATGGATGAAATACTTGCTTTATGTGACAAGTATAATGTTCCTGTAATTGAAGATGCAGCAGAATCACTTGGTTCTACATATAAAGGAAAAGCAAGCGGTGTATTAGGTAAATTTGGTATTTATTCGTTTAATGGTAATAAAATTATAACCACTTCGAGTGGAGGTATGCTTGTTTCGAATGATATTGAAGCCATACAGAAGGCGAGGTTTTTAGCTACTCAAGCACGAGATCCAGCACCACACTATCAACATAGTGAACTGGGATACAATTATCGTATGAGTAACATATTAGCTGGAATAGGTAGAGCGCAATTAAAAGTATTAGAGGAAAGGGTTAAGGCTAGAAGGTGTATATTTGAATATTATTACAAGGAATTATCTTATATCCCTGGATTGAATTTTATGCCTGAACTAGAAAACAGCTGCTCGAATCGTTGGCTTACAACTTTAACACTCGATGAAAAAAAGATTAGCACATCTATTACACAGTTAATCGAATTATTGTCAGCAGAAAATATTGAAGCTCGGCATTTGTGGAAACCACTTCATATGCAGCCGTTTTTTAAAGGAGCGAGGTATTATCCTCATAGTGAAAGTAACCATGTATCTGAACAATTGTTTAAAATAGGCATTTGCCTTCCATCGGGTTCTAATATGGCAGAGGAGGATCAACAAAGGGTTGTTCAGTGTATTAAAAATGCTACTTAGTAAAAAGGAATGGCCAAAATATTATTAGCCCATTCCTTTTTGTTTTCAGTTTGAAAATCATCGTTGTAATAATGTTAGGCATATATGTTATTTCTTCAGTTTCCCCTTCAAATGTATGTATAAATTGTTAATGAGAATTATTA
>NZ_JBFPJI010000344.1:0-3284 GCF_040838205.1 Bacillus sp. S4 | reverse complement strand
ATATAAATAGAGTGAAAAATAATTACAATGAATGTAAAGGAACCTTGACGTAAAGTTTCCTTTACATATATACTCAGTATAAGGAAGGAGGGAGAAATTTCCTTGGAAAATAAAATGGTCGAATATCGAAAAAAATTTGGACTATCCCAAGAAAAATTGGCTGAGAAACTTGGGGTTTCCAGACAAACCATCATTTCAATTGAAAAAGGGAAATATGATCCATCACTTCCATTAGCATTTGAAATTGCAAAAACATTTCAAACAACGATAGAACATGTATTTATTTATGAGGGAAAAGAAGAGGAGGCATAGAGATGAATTATTCACAAAAGTACTTTGTAATTATGGGAATTATTTTTCTGTTTATGAGCGGATTTATGGTACTAACAGGTGTAATGACGCATTCTGCACCGCCGGCAGTAACTTATCCGTTACTTGCAATGATGATTATGAGTTTCTGCTTAAGTTACTTACACCCGCAATTTAAAGAAAAAGATGAGCGAATGAAACTCATTCGTTATAAAGGAATGTTCGTGACATTTTTTGCATTAACAGCATACTATCTTCTTTTCTCGATTGGCTTAAACTTAAAAGTAATTACACTATCTGCGGTTGAACTATTGAACATATTAATGGCACTTACGATGAGTACAGTCTTTATCTCGTTTGTTGTTTTATCGAAAAGATATTAAGATGTAAGAGAGAAAGGAAGATTAACATATGCAAATGATGTACGCTTTTGGTATGGGGCTTGTTTTATTTTTAGCGGTGTTCCTATTTATTCGTAAAGACGTCCAGGGCGGGACGTTAACGAAACGAGGATTTTATAAAATGATCGGCTGTTTAGTTGTTATGTTTATAGCGATTATCGTAATGATCGTTTTAATTAATAAAACATTATAGAATTTAAAAACGGAACCTTACTTTACAGTAAGGTTTTTCTATTTGAAATTAATACTAAAAATAACCATAAAAACCATTTACTAACTATATTTCCTGTTATATAATCCAATAAAATGATAGAAAGGAGAATAGTATATGAACAAAAAAGCTATCTTCTTTTTATTAACATGTCTACTACTTATAGCTAGTATTACTTATATAATATGTAACAAACGAGAACATGTACCACCTATATTAGTATGGGAGGGCCAGGAATACTACATTACGAATGAACCTGCCAAAGCAGAAGAAGTCGGACAAAAACTTGGCGAAGTGACGAAGGAAATTGAAACAAGCAAACAGCCTACTAAAGATAATGAATCCAACAAACTACAAGAAAAAACAGAAGTATTTGAAATGATTTTAGAAGAAGAGGATGAAAGGCGCCCCATACTCGTAAAAGAACCTACTAGTGAAGAATATAGAGTAGCAAGGCCGATGTTAAAACAAGTACTATAATGAAAAGGAGATTCATATGCAGACAGTAACCTCATATCCATGGTCGTTAAGAAAAATATTTGTCTTTTTCCTTTGCTTTATTCTGCCTCCTATCGGTGCCATTTACATTTTGATGAATAGAGAGGCATTACAAAAAAGAGATATCATTTCATACCTATTATTTGCGGCTACTAATATATCACTTTGGTTATCGCTTATGGTTTTTGATCGGAGCATGTGGATGGTAGCAGGGCATTATGTACTTGGAGTAATTATTATTGTTTTTTCAAATATGAATAAGAGATAAACCAGCAATCTTAAAGTTGCTGGTTTTTATTTTATAAAGAAGGCCTTGTAGAAATACTACAAGGCTCTTTGTCTTTTGGGAAAGAATAGAAAACAAATCATATAAATGATATACTAAAAAATGTTTGTAATGTAAGTTTCATACTATTGTATAGTGATGACTTACTAGAAAAGATAAGAGGAGAATGAACGTGAAAAAGGTAAAGAAATTATTGCTGCTAATGATGGTAATAGGATTAACAGTTGGTGTTCTAGCAGGATGTGCAAACCCGAAAGATACTGCTGAAGAATTTTTAACAGCGATACAAAAAGGTGACCTAGAAAAGGCTCGCACATTTGTTGAAAGTGATAAAGAGTTTAGTAAACTAAATGAAAAAACAGACGATGCTGACGGAAAAGCAATGCTGAGCGCAATTACGAAAAGCTTTAAATTTGAAAAGCTAGAAGAAGTATCAAAAAAGGATGACAAAGCAGAAGTGAAAGTGAAAGTTACATCTGTTGATCTATCTATTGCCGTAACAAAAGCAATGGGAGAAGTTATGCCAATGGCCTTCGCTAGTGCCTTTAGCGAAGACAAAGAGCAATCCGAAAAAGCAATAGAAAAAATGATGACATCAACTATCATCAAAAACTTATCGGATAAAGAGGCAGCAATGGCAACTCGCGAAGTTACATTGAACTTAAAGAAAGACAAAGATGGCGACTACAAAATCGTTGCTGATGACAACCTGAAGGAATTATTATTTGCCAATGCGAAGTCTTTGGAGAAGATGTTTGGTGGGAAGTGATTAACTGGCAGGGTTTTTAGTTTTTATAAGAAGTGACTTGGAAAAAAGAGACACCATATCACCTAATAGGTTGATATGGTGTTTTTTTTATGACCCCGGAGAGGCTCGAACTCACGACCTCCACCCTGTCAAGGTGGCGCTCTCCCTGCTGAGCTACGGGATCTTCAAAAATGCTTATGTAATAGCATCTTTAATCATTATGCTAAAGCAATTATATACAATTAACTGAAATTTTACAATATTTTTATAGTAAGTTTTTAAAGAGATAGTGTAATAGAAAATAGGTTTAATTATAGTGTTTATACTATTATATATGTTTTTATTTTTTTATAAGTAGAAGATAATGAAGTATTATGATTTCCGATACCAATCCAAAGGTCCTTCATCACTCAAATCAACTAGAAAAGGAAATAAGAAGTGTAAAGGTAAGCTTATAAATTCTGGCATAGCGTTCAATGTTTTCTTTGATAGATATTGCCGTCCGAAGCAATACGGACAATCTTTTTCAAATGTTATGAGAAGCGACCATACATCTTTTATTTTCCACTTCGTTTTACAATACGTGCAATGCGCCATGGAGTTCCTCCTCATTTTAAGGTGGTTTCTAATATATTCCATTTGATCGTGCTAAAGTCAAGTGTATTTGGTGTGATAGAATGTAAGTTGGTTTGTTTTTTTATATGGATGTATTCCGTAATTTATGACTAAATGAATGTAGTGTGAGGATTATATAGTAAGAGATTTTCATTTTTAATATGCAAATTGGCCAATATATCCTTTTTACAATTTTCAAGAAATCATGTATAAAAG
>NZ_JBFPJI010000343.1:0-3286 GCF_040838205.1 Bacillus sp. S4 | reverse complement strand
GTTAAAGAAAATTCGAGTGGAACATTTTTATATTTCTCATCATCTACTGGATGAACTTCACCTTCAT
This sequence comes from Bacillus sp. S4, assembly GCF_040838205.1. NCBI lineage: Bacteria > Bacillati > Bacillota > Bacilli > Caryophanales > Bacillaceae > Bacillus > Bacillus sp. S4. The sequence goes on along the minus strand of NZ_JBFPJI010000343.1, from coordinate 3,219 downwards.
ATTTTTGACCAGTTTTTTCATCTTTTATGAAATATTTTATCTCTGAAAGATCAATAGTTTGTCCATCGGCTCGAACATTATTAATCATAACACGAGTTGTAAGACGCCACTCTTTGTCTATTTTTTCAAATTTTGCATTTTCAACTGTTGCTCTATAGTATCCGTTTTTAAATATTTCCCCATAGTGCATTGCATTCTTTTCGAGAGAGCTCTTTTCTTGTTTTGGTGTAGCACTGCTATTACATCCTGCCATTATTCCTGTAAATATTAATGCTGTACAAGTTACTTTAATTAAAGATTTCATAGTAATTCCTTTCTGTATTAAAAAGTAAAACATAGGAATAATTTTACAACAATAAGGAGATAAATAGAAGTATTTTAGTAGGATATGCAAATATACATTTATTCGGTGTTGAAGTTAATGAAATAGAAAGAGAGAGAAAACCTGCATAAAGCTGAAAAAATAAGAATTGAAAATATTGTAAAACGGAAGGGACATGCATATAATTAACATAAATATTAAATTTCTGAATTTTCAATAACGGTGGTGAGAACATGTTTACTGAAGAGCGTCGAGAGAACATTTTAGAATTGCTTAAGAAAGATGGAAGAGTAGTCGCAAAAGATCTTGCTGAAATATTTGATATGTCTATTGATTCTATAAGAAGAGATCTATCTATTATGGAGAAAGAGGGTTTATTAAAAAGGACGCACGGAGGTGCAATTGAACTTGCAAGAGTGAGGAACTTAGCCGCAGAGCCATCTAAACATTATAGTAATGGCTCTAAATATGAGGATGCAATTGCAAAAATCGCAGCTTCTTATATACAAGAAGGAGATTCCGTTTTTATTGGTGGGGCTTCAATTCATTGTGCCATGTTAAAATTTTTACCCGAAACATCATTTACAGTTATTACGAATTCTATAGAGATAGCTAGTTCGTTACGAGAATATAAAAGCATAGAAGTGTATTTAATTGGTGGTAAGGTAAAACCTTCAGGAAATATTACTGATACACTTGCCTCGGAATTGATTAGTAGTTTTACTATTGATCTTTATTTTTCTACAGGTGGTGGAGTTTCATTACATGGTATAAGTACTGCAACACCGGAAGTTGCTCATTTTGGAAAAACAGTAAGCAAAATCGCTCGAAGAAATATTTGTTTAGCTCCTCATAATAAACTCGGAATAGACTGCTTTATAAAAGGAGAGTCACTTAAAGAAATTGACCTTATAATAACAGATGAAGGGGCTAGTAAAGAAACTATTCAAGAATTTGAGAAACAAGGTAAACAAATTGTAATAGCGCCAATAGACTGCATTTAAAAGGAGTTTGAAATGATTATAAAAGGACAAGAGTTTCATATAAATGGATTAACTTATACAATTCGTTCTGCAGCTGAGACAGATGCAGAGCAGTTATCGAAAATACGAGTTCAGATCGATGGAGAAACTGAAAATATGGATAGAGAAGTTGGAGAGGGATTTATAGATACGAAGGGATTCCAGGAAATAATAAAAACGGATAGTAAAAAAACAAGAAATCTCTTTTTAGTTGCGGAAGTTCATAACCGTGTCGTTGGATTTTCGAGATGTGAAGGATCTGATTTAACGAGATTATCTCATAAAGTAGAATTCGGAGTTTGTATTTTAAAAGAGTTTTGGGGATATGGAATGGGTAAGTGCCTATTACAACAATCTATTAATTGGGCTGATGAAAATGCAGTGAAAAAGATAGCATTACAAGTGCTAGAGACAAATAAGAAAGCCATTCAGCTTTATAAAAATTTAGGTTTTGGGGTAGAAGGTATTCTAAAAAATGATAAAAAACTGTCGGATGGTAAGTATTATAATACGGTAGTAATGGGAAGGTTTACTGATACTTTTCATAAAAGAGGTGAAGAAGTATGTTTTACAGAAGGAAGTACTATGTAGTAAAAAATGAATTCATAGAAATATTTAATGATCATTTCAATGATACTAATTTACCTAATCAATTAAAATATGGTTCTCGTTTAATAGGACGCTGGATGAAAGATAATAATGATGGTACGACTGAAGTATTTGCAATATGGGAATATGATAGTTATGAAGAATATGTAGAAATTGAAACGGAAATTAGAAATGATAAAATGCATGTTAAAAGAATACATGATTGGTATGATAAACATGGCGGGAAAGAATATGTTTTACGAGAGTACATAATAGAGATGAAAAATGAAGAGTTACTATGTACTGTAAAATGATAGGGAGTGAAGCCTAATGGGGATTAGAACGAAATTATATATTAGCTTAGCAGCCACTATTTTATTCGCAATAGCGATAATAGTTTTCTTTATAAATAACAATCCGCAAAAGTGGTTTTGGTTATGTATTTTCTTTGGATCCATTATACAAAATATAGTGCTACTAAAAAAGAATAAAGAAGTGCATTAAGATATTCAAATTTTCAACATATTTGTGTCGCCTTTCTAATTGTGTTGAAAACGCTATTTTTCCTGTTCGATTGAGTTTTCACATCGGTATATGCTCGGTATGTTAATTTCAATTGCTCATGTGATTGAAAGTGAATGTAGTATTCAAATACATCAAAACGAACTACATTTAATTCACCGCTTTTTAGATGTAATTGATAGTGATCGACAAGTTGTTATTTGTAATCAATGTTCAAAATATAAATGGACGGGAAATATGCGGAACATAAATGTCATTTTATTACAGAAGGTGATGGGAAATCAAAAACAAATTGAGTTACAAAATGGAAATAAAGAAAAACATACGCTGAATTTTCACGGAAAACTACAGTGTTATAGCATGATTGAAGCGCTAGAAAAGACGAACGGAAATGTTTCATTAGCTGCAAAACTATTAGATGTGCCACGCAGTACGTTTTATAAACGTATGCAAAAATTTAGGCTATAAAAGTAGATTTTTGTAATCTACTTTTTCTTTATGGGCTCACGTTCTGTCGGAATGTGCGCTTGCCAGGGAAATAATAGAATAATTAGAAAGAAGATTTCCTGAAGGGGGTTAGCATGTGAAGTATATTGAAATTGGAATCGGGAATAGGTGGTTCATTCGAACGGAAACTGAAAATAAAGATGGAACTGAATTCGAGGAACGAGGAATTATTAAACCAATTTATTTTGAGTCTTTATATGTACGGATTTGGTTTCGGAAAACGTGTTTTATTTTTGATACGAAAGAGGGCTTTAAGAA
>NZ_JBFPJI010000027.1:0-25530 GCF_040838205.1 Bacillus sp. S4 | reverse complement strand
TTGTGAATTTTATTACACCTTATTTACTTTTTATCTACTTTATAATAAAAAAAGAACTATCTCTTCTCTTAAAAATCAAGAGAAAAAATAGTCCTTTTTCATTTATCTTATTTCTTAAAGTAAGTCCAGCCTTCTTCTTGATAAATCTTTTCTTCTTTCATCAGTTTACCAAGTGCACGCTTAAAGGCAGCTTTACTCATATTGAAACGTTCTTTAATGTCTTCTGGGTTGCTCTTATCCCAAAACGGCATTGCTCCGCCTCGTTCTTCCATATATGCATAAAGTACTGCTGCATCATCTTCCATTCCTTCTTCTTTACGAGGAAGAAGTGAAATGTTGATTGTACCGTCATCTTTCACGTCAATGATACGGCCTGTTACGCGCTCACCGATGCGGACTTGTTCTTTTCTTTCTGTATGGTGTAAGAAAGCACGGAAATGCTCGTCAGTTAGTATGAATGAACCAACTTGAAGTGAGCGATACACACGTCCATTTACGTTTTTATTACGCATAGATGGCGTTGCATCTACGATAATTTCTTGCATATCACTGTCTCTTGCCGGAAGAGCAATTAAACGATCACGATTCGTTAATTTTAACGTACAATATAATTCGTCGCCTTCCTGAGGCCATACTGGCATATAAATTGGAAACTCATCAAGTGGAATTAGTATATCTTTTGATACACCAATATCAACAAACACACCTAAACTAGGAATAACTTCTACAACCTTTACCCAATTCCAATCATGTGTTGTAATAATTGGTTCCTTCATTGTTGCTGAAATACGATTTTGGTGATCAAGGTATAAGAATACATCAATCGTATCGCCTTCTGCAATTTCTCCAGCTAATTCGTTTTTATGTAGGAAGATTTCTTCCTCTTCGTTTCCAACCATATACCCGATTTCCGTTTCGCGTAAAACAGTTACCTGTTCAATCGATCCTAATTGCAAATACATATTTTTTAATTCCCTTCTATATATATAAAGTTATCTTTTTTATCATTCCAAACAAAAGTTAATTATAACACGATTTTTCCTTTATTTGTCCAACTGCCCAAAATTCACTATAATTAAATAAAGACTTTATCTATAGGACTATATTACCCTACGGATGATCCGTCAAAACACTTAAGTTGCAACACTCTATCTAATCGATGTATTTTCCGCTATACTTTAATATGTATATTACATAGCCTATTTAGGTGCATTAAAAGATAGAAATTTATTTGGAGGTGCTAACTATGGCAAAAGAGAGTTCTTTTGACATCGTTTCGAAAGTAGAATTACCTGAAGTAACAAACGCAATTAACATCGCATTAAAGGAAATCCAAAACCGATATGACTTTAAAGGTAGTAAAAGTGATATTAAATTAGAAAAAGAAGTACTTGTTTTAACTTCTGATGACGAGTTCAAATTAGACCAAGTAAAAGATGTTCTAATTTCTAAACTTGTAAAACGTAACGTTCCAATTAAAAACTTGGACTACGGAAAAGTTGAAACTGCATCTGGTAACACTGTTCGCCAACGTGCAACTCTGCAACAAGGTATCGATAAAGATAACGCGAAAAAAATCAACAACATCATTAAAGAAATGAAATTAAAAGTGAAAACACAAGTTCAAGATGACCAAGTACGCGTAACAGCGAAAAGCCGTGATGACTTACAAGCAGTAATCGCAGCCGTTCGCAGCGTTGACTTGCCAATCGACGTACAGTTCATTAACTACCGCTAAAAAGAAACCTCCTCTATTCAGAGGAGGTTTTCTACTTATTACGAGCAACAATATATTGCTTTATCAAATGATTTTTCTGGAATATACACTTTATCATTTTCAATTTTGTATTTAATATTATTTCTCTTAAGAACCGCTGTATCGACAGAATGAACACTATCGCCCCACTGAACAAATTCCCCATCGTCACCGTTGGCCCAAAAATACAAACTTACGAATACGATAAGAAGACAAAAACATAGAGCGAACAACTTCTTTCTCCTCAAATATCTCACCTCATCTTGAACTGTAAACAGACTATCCAAAAGAAGAGTTACTCATTTCCGTTTCTTTTTAACCGCAATTAAAAAAGCAATAAATAATACGTTCACACCGACTATTAAGGAGATAAATAACCAATTCACACCTGTTTCTTCGCTAACTTTATACACATTCGACTCTTCGCGCTTTAAAACAAGATAAAATTTTCCGTTTTCTTCTCTTATAATTTCGTCTTCTAACAATCCTCTTAACTCTTGTTTTTCACCAATTGTACTTACAGGTAAGGAAACCTTTTGCGTTTCTTTCGTATTATTAATCGCTACTAGTGTTACTTCATCTTTATACTTTCGTTTTAATATACTCATTCCATCTTTATCATATAGAAGTTCAAACGTACCACGTCGTAAAGATGGTCTCGTTTGTCTAAGTTCACCTAGCTTCGTTATGTGCTGCATAAACTTTTCATCCGATTTAAAATCCATTAATCGTCTATTATCTGGAGCATCCCCCCCATCTAATGCGATTTCAGTTCCGTAATAAAAATTCGGTATCCCCGGGGATGTTAATAAGTAAGTGATCGCTAGTTTTAAACGAGACGGCGGGTAATACATGTTTTCTTTTGCAATACGCGCAAATCGCTTTGTTTCTTGATTATCTAAAAACGTAGCGAATTCCTCTTCTTTTCCGCTCACATCATATAACGGTTTCACAGACATATCTGCTTTTGAAAATGACTCTACTATTTTTTTATAGTAATCATTATCTTCCTTTGTCATAATGTGAAAATCTTTCTTTACCTTCTGCAAATCCTTTTGCACTTCATCCCAAAAAGCACGTGGCTTTTTTTCACTATGTATCACATAACTTCCGTCTAAATCGACTTCTTTTATCCACCATTTCATCGAGTCTATTAATTGTTGTTCATTTTCTTCATACGGAAATTGAAAGACAACTTTCATTCCTTTTTTGTGAGCCTCATTTACAAGTTCTTTCACATCATTTTCTGTTCCGAAATGTTCATTTACTTTTCGAAAGTTTCGAACGCCTAATCCATCATACTTTTCACTTTCAAAAAGCGGAGAAAGCATAATAGTAGTAAATCCCATTTCTTTTATGTAGTCCAATCTTTTTATAATCCCTCTTATATCTCCGCCCTGATACCCTTCTAAATTACCAACGTCTAACTGTTTGTCATTTTTCGGTTCTCCGTTATTGAAGCGATCAATCATAATGGAATATATAACTTCATCTCGCCATTCCCTTTTTTCTTCCGCAAAAGTATGTACTGGTACAAACAAAATAACAGCTAAACAAAAACAAATGAATAGTTCCTTAGTCCATATTTTTTTCACACGCATCCCCCAAACTTCCAATTGTAAGAATATTATACCAATTTTCAGAACAAATCGCATACGTTGATTTTATTCCTCCAAAATACCTAATGTTAGGTTTTCTAACATTACCTAAAAAAGTTTTCTGAATTTTTAGTTGATTTTTCTTTTTATTTCGAATATGATATGAAACATAACGAATCGATGTTATATTTTCTAACATCATAGGAGGAGAGAGAATGAATACGGGAGATACAGTTTTTATTTTTGTAACGACAGTAATGGTTATGTTGATGACACCAGGATTGGCACTTTTTTATGGAGGTATGGTTCGCAGTAAAAACGTACTCAGCACGACCATGCACAGTTATAGCGCAATGGCTATCGTTTCGATTCAATGGATTGTTATCGGTTATTCTTTATCATTCGGACCAGATTGGCACGGACTTATCGGCAATCTCGATTGGTTCGGTTTAAACGGCGTTACCTACGCACCAAACCCAGACTACTCATCTACTATTCCTCACAATTTATTTATGATGTTCCAACTCATGTTCGCTATTTTAACTCCCGCTTTAATTTCAGGTGCATTCGCTGAAAGAATGCGATTTTCTGCCTTTCTTATTTTTATCCTTCTTTGGACAACAATCGTTTACAATCCTGTCGCTCATTGGGTATGGGGCGTTGGCGGATGGCTGAGAGAACTCGGCGCATTAGACTTCGCTGGCGGTAATGTCGTTCATATCACATCTGGCGTTGCCGGTCTTGTATTAGCTATCTTCCTAGGAAAACGAAAAAACATAAGCGGTACCTCTCCTCATCATTTACCATTTACAATGTTAGGCGCAGGCTTACTCTGGTTCGGCTGGTTCGGTTTTAACGTCGGTAGTGCATTATCTTTAAATGACGTAGCTTTAACTGCATTTATTAATACAAATATAGCCGCTGCTGCTTCAGCTCTAACTTGGATGCTTTCTGAATGGTTCTTCCAATCAAAGCCGACTGCGATGGGAGCTGCTTGCGGGGTTGTTTCTGGTTTAGTTGCAATTACGCCAGCTTGTGGATTCGTCACACCTTTCTCCGCTCTTCTTATCGGAGCAATTGGTGGTATATTATGTTTCGGTGCTGTCTTCTTCTTAAAAAACAAATTCGGATACGATGATACACTTGATGCCTTTGGATGCCACGGCATCGGAGGAACTTGGGGCGGTATTGCAACTGGACTATTTGCAACTACTACTGTAAACGGTGATGGCGCTAACGGATTATTTTACGGGAATGCTGCACTTCTTTTCAAACAACTTGTAGCAATCGGCGCAACATATGCATTCACGATCATAATGACGTACGCCATTATTAAAGCCATTAACTTCTTCCTCCCTGTTCGCGTCGATGAGCACGAAGAACAAATGGGGCTTGATATTTCGATGCACGGGGAGAAAGCTTATGAGTATACAGAGCGAGTGAACTAAAAAAGAGATGCAATCTACTACTGATAGATTGCATCTCTTTTTATCGTACTTGTTGGCTGTATACCCCGACCTGTATCAATATAAATATATCAGCGATTCTTCGGATATATCGATTTACCAACAAATTCCGACATAGCGGAAGCGAAGAATACCCCCTAACGCTACAAGTAAAATAAAAAGACGACCGAAAATTCTTCTAGTCGTCTTTTCCTATTTATTTCGGAGTATTTCCTACATATTGCGTAATATCAACATTTAACGCCTGCGCTAAACGCATGCCGTACTCTTGATCTGCACGGAAGAAGTTACAAACAGCTAGTAATTTCGTGCGTTCATTTACGTCTTTTAAGTCATTTGTTAAGTTTGCAATTAAGTTATCTTGCTCTTCTTTAGAGAATGAACGGTAACGCTCACCCGCTTGTTTGAAGTCATTTGGTTTGTCAATTTTTTCACGAGATACGTAGCCTTCTACTTTCATAGTTGAATCGCGGTAAGTTGGATCTTCAACTGGATTTTCAGTATGACGGCTCGGTTCGTAGTTTATTGTAGATGGGTTTTGATCCACTTGCATCGCACCATCACGTTGTTGGTTACGAACAGCTGCGTACGGGCAGTTTACAGGAATTTGTAAATAGTTTGCACCAAGGCGATAACGCTGCGTATCTGGGTAAGAGAATAAACGACCTTGTAATAATTTATCTTCAGATGGTTCAATACCATTTACAGTTGCACTTGGAGTAAACGCCGCTTGTTCTACTTCCGCAAAGAAGTTTTTCGGGTTACGATTTAACGTCATTGTCCCTACTTCTATTAACGGGAAGCGATCTTCTGGCCATACTTTCGTTGGATCTAGTGGATCGAAATCTAAAGAGTCCGTTTCATCTAGTTGCATTACTTGTACGTGTAAATCCCATTTTGGGTAGTTTCCTTTTTCGATTGCATCGAATAAGTCACGAGTTGCATGATTGAAGTCTTTACCTTGCACTTGCTCGACTTCTTTTGCACTTAAGTTACGCACACCTTGCTGTGGTTTCCAGTGATACTTAATGTAAACAATTTTACCTTCTGCATTAATCCATTTAAATGAATGTACGCCGAAACCTTCCATTTCACGATAGTTTGCTGGTGTACCGTAATCAGAAAATACCCATGTCATCATGTGTGTAGATTCTGGAGTTAACGTCATGAAATCCCAGTACCGATCTGGTGTTTGAACATTTGTATCAGGTGCTGGCTTTAAAGAATGCACCATGTCAGGGAATTTAATTGCATCACGGATGAAGAAAACAGGTAAATGGTTACCTACGATATCATAGTTTCCTTCTTCTGTATAAAATTTAACAGCGAACCCGCGCGGATCACGAGCTGTTTCAGGAGAACCTTGACCATGAATAACCGTTGAGAAACGAACAAATACAGGCGTTTCAGTTCCTTCATTTTGTAAAAACGCTGCTTTCGTATATTGTTTCATGCTGTTTTTCGTTACGAATACACCGTGAGCACCTGCACCACGTGCATGCACAACACGCTCCGGAATACGTTCACGATCAAAGTGTGCAAGTTTTTCTACTAAATGATAGTCTTCTAACAATACCGGTCCACGGCGACCAGCTGTACGAGAATTTTGGTTGTCTCCAACTGGAGCACCTTGGTTTGTTGTTAAGCGATTATTTGGATTCATCAAGGGGGATCCTCCTCTTTCTTTCACAGTAATTATTATTTATTTAAAATTATTATAAACTAATTATTATTCAAAACTAAATCCTTGTCAACTATTTCCTTCATTTTTTTGGAAACAATTCCAGTTAAACAATCAATAAATACAGATTGTGCATGCGGCATATTTGGTCTGAAATATGCCATATTTAATTCATCAGTTACAACTTTACATTCATAATCGGTGTCATATAAAACTTCTAAATCGAGCAATGTGTTTTAAACCTAAGTAACAAAAAAATTCATACTCTATAAACATTTTATTCATTGAATCTGTTAATTTATGCGCCTGCTCTTTCGTTATTTTCGCAAGCGGTGAAATTCCTCCAATTGCTTTATACCATCCGATTAAATTTCGGGGCGCTTCTTCAGACGGCTTACGCCCATGACGAATGTGAGTATGCATCCTCTAATGACTCTGGCGTTCCATACGCCATCACAAACAAACCTATTTTCTTCTTCGCCCTCTATATAACACCTCAATTTTGGAAATGAGAATCTTTTTCAAGAACATTTGTTTCCAAGTATAACAAGTAATAATAAATACGTCAAAATAATAATTCTAAATAAATATTATTTCTAATATAATTTTGAATTTTATATGATAATTCATTTAATAAAAAAGCGACTTACATATATGTTGTAAGCCGCCCTTTCCCCTATTCTTTAATATTTACCCCATACTCTTTAAACCAAACATGAATTTGCGCTAAATGAGCTAAAAGTTGAGGACCTGTCATTAATTGCCCATACCAAGGTTTTTGGAATGCACTTCCGCCCGACTCAATCAACCCGCTCAATTGCTCTTTATCGAACAATTCATGCAAAATTGAGCCTTTATCCGTTAATAAATCTTGGAGCCATACTGTTACTGCTTTCGTATAGTGCGGATTATGCGTTTTCGGATACGGACTTTTCTTTCTATACAATATATCATTTGGAAGCAATCCTTCTAACGCCTTACGCAATAGACCTTTTTCGCGGTTTTTATACATTTTCATTTCCCAAGGAATATTCCACGCATATTCGACAAGTCGGTGGTCCGCAAATGGAACGCGTACTTCTAAGCTTGCCCCCATACTCATACGGTCTTTTCTGTCTAATAATGTTGTCATAAACCATACCATGTTTAAATAAAATAATTGTCGTCTCTTCGCTTCTAATGGGCTTTCTCCCTCTAAAATAGGAACTTCTTGAATCGATTCTTCATAGCGTTGTTGCACATATTGTTGTAAATTTAATTTATTTCTCCATTCTTTCTTTAGAAGTTGTTCACGCGCTTCTGTAGAACGCATCCACGGAAATGCACTTGATTGTAAATCATCTTCTCTATAAAACCACGGATAACCACCGAATATTTCATCTGCACATTCTCCAGATAATCCGACGACAAAATCTTGTTTTATTTCACGGCAAAACCATAATAATGACGAATCAATATCTGCCATACCAGGCAAATCACGAACGAGTACTGCTTCTGTTAAATACTGTGCTAGTTGTTCATTAGAAATGACGCAGCGATGGTGGATTGTTTGAAAGGTCTCTGTCATTAAATTAATAAATGGAGCATCTGAATTCGGCTGAAACGCATTCGCTTTAAAGTATTTTTCGTTATCTTCATAGTCAACAGAATACGTGTGTAATTGCCCTTTTCCTGATCTTTCATACTCTTTTGCAGCTATTGCTGTTATAGCACTTGAATCTACACCGCCTGATAAAAAAGTGCATAGTGGTACGTCAGAAACTAATTGTCTCGTAATCGCATCTTGTAATAAAAAACGAGTTTTCTCTACTGTTTCTTCAAATGAATCTTCATGTTTTTTACTTTCCACATTCCAATATCTCCATATGCATAAACCGTCTTTTGAGAACGTCATCGCATGACCCGGACGCAGTTCTTGAATACCAGCATATATACCGTGACCAGGCGTTCTAGATGGTCCAAGGCCGAATATTTCCGATAATCCTTCTAACGTTACTTCCGCCTTCACATCTGGATGCGCTAGTATCGCTTTTAACTCTGAACCAAATAATAATCGTCCGCTATCATATTTATAAAAAAGCGGTTTTACACCTAATCTATCTCTCGCAATAAAGACTCGTTCATTTTTCTCATCCCATACTGCAAACGCATATATACCGTTTAAATGAGCGACACATTCTTCTTTCCATTCAATATAAGAGGCCAATAGTACTTCTGTATCGGAATGCCCTTTAAATGTATAACCTCTTCTTAATAACTCTTTGCGAATATCTTCTGTATTGTAGAGCTCTCCGTTATAGCAAATCGCATAACTAGTTTCATCTTTCAAACAAGTCATGGGTTGTTTACCACCTTCAGGATCTACAACGATTAACCGTTTATGCCCAAATGCGACGTTCCCTTTAATCCAAACTTTATTATCATCCGGACCGCGTTTCGCTAGCGTTTCCGCCATCTTCGTCACGATGTCCCTTTCCCCTTCTAATGAGCGTTTATAATCCACCCATCCTGTAATCCCGCACATAAAATCATCCTTCCTAATCTAATATCTGTTTCTGAACGTGCAGTAATCCCCACCCTATGAGTGCGGATACATAAAAACAACAAACTTGACGATAACTAACTATCCATATATGAAATAGCAGTTTCACAGTGTAAAGCGTGTTTTATTGTATGCCCATCTCTCTTTAGGTGTGTCTAGTTATAAAGAACGTGCGAACTGTCCATAACAAGAATAACTATTTCTATAAAAGGAGAAATGAACTATGGTACAACGCAAACATATTTTGTATAACCAACCGCGCGCTCATACAGTCGGTAATGTCGAATATATAAACAATGAATGGGTATTCTTTGATGATGAAAATGATGAGGCTTTTCTATTAGAAGATATTGCCGAAGATGGTTTTGAAATTTTATATAACAACAATTGGCTACCAGCTCGTTTTTATGAACAAGACATATTACAAATTGCAAATGAACAACATTCTCTCCAAAACGGGGAAATGATACGAATTCGAAAAAAATTACTTCTTAGCTATCATGAATGGCTTGAAGAGTTACCTGACTCTGTCTTTACATTATTAACCGAATCATTGCAATCGCTTAATTACTCTTTATATGATTGCATGTATTGTCATAATTATTTATCATTCTTACCGAAAGATGAAGCATGCGAAGGAGTAAATATTCTTTTGTTCGATAACGACGAAATGATTTGTACATTGCAGCACCATTTCGTACGCCACTCTTCCTCTAATAAAAATATTTTACGATTTACGAAAGTAAACGGAGAAGAGTTGCATCTCGATGCGACATAAAATAAAAAAACCACCTTATCTCCCAAACATTTGAGATCATAAGGTGGTTTTATTTTTAATTAAAATACTTTCCAGCCAATTGGTAATTTCAATCCAAGATAAAATACCGCTACTAGCGCGACAATAAATAATCCCCAAACTGCCCCTGTTGCCTTGTTCTTGCTCATTTTTACAAGAACCATTTCCATACCACCGATAACTAAAATACCCGCTAACATTTTCATGCCGTACCACATGTGCATGCTACCTGTTGCCGTCTTCACAATACTCATGTACAACATGAAACCTGTCACAATAATGATAATGTACATAAGGCGAAGCCCCATATGTACACCTTTACCTTTTCTTCCTGCTGAATAAAGTGAATACGCAACGAAGAATAAAATTAATCCTAATGCCCATGCTGTAATATGCATATGTACCATCGTATCCCTGCCTCCTCTTTTCACACTTTTTCACTCTATATGATAACATGTTCATTTATTTTCAGGAAATGTTTCGCTTTTTTATATTTAAATGATATAATATTTAGAGTATTTACAAACTTCTTGTAATAACAAAAGGGGGAACAATCATGATTCAAACTAAAGATATTATCGAACTTACAGACACATACGGGGCAAATAACTACCATCCACTTCCAATCGTTATTTCTAAAGCAGAAGGCGTTTGGGTAGAAGATCCTGAAGGAAACCGCTATATGGACTTATTAAGTGCATATTCTGCAGTAAACCAAGGTCATCGTCATCCAAAAATCATTAACGCTTTAATTGACCAAGCTAATCGAGTTACGTTAACTTCTCGTGCTTTCCATAGCGATCAATTAGGTCCTTGGTACGAAAAAGTTGCGAAACTAACAAATAAAAATATGGTACTTCCTATGAATACAGGCGCAGAGGCTGTTGAAACTGCAATTAAAACAGCTCGTCGCTGGGCTTACGATGTGAAAAAGGTAGAGGCAAACCGTGCAGAAATCATCGTTTGTGAAGATAACTTCCACGGACGTACAATGGGTGCTGTTTCTATGTCATCAAACGAAGAGTACAAGCGCGGCTTCGGTCCAATGCTTCCTGGCATTATTGTAATTCCTTACGGTGATTTAGAAGCGTTAAAAGCTGCGATTACACCAAATACAGCTGCATTCATTTTAGAGCCAATTCAAGGTGAAGCAGGAATTAACATTCCACCAGCTGGTTTCTTACAAGAAGCTTTTGAAGTATGTAAAAAAGAAAACGTTTTATTCGTAGCAGATGAAATCCAAACAGGCTTAGGCCGTACTGGTAAAGTATTTGCTTGCGACTGGGACAATGTAACTCCTGACATGTACATACTTGGTAAAGCACTTGGCGGCGGCGTATTCCCAATCTCTTGTGTTGCAGCAAACAGCGACATTTTAGGCGTATTCGAGCCAGGTTCTCACGGTTCTACATTCGGTGGTAACCCACTTGCATGTGCTGTTTCTATCGCAGCTCTTGAAGTATTAGAAGAAGAAAAATTAACAGAGCGTTCTCTTCAATTAGGAGAAAAACTAGTTGGGCAATTAAAAGAAATTGATAACCCAATGATTACTGATATTCGCGGTAAAGGTTTATTCATCGGTATCGAATTAAACGAGGCAGCTCGTCCTTACTGTGAACAACTAAAAGCAGCTGGGCTATTATGTAAAGAAACACACGAAAACGTAATTCGTATTGCACCACCTCTAGTAATCTCTGAAGAAGACTTAGAGTGGGCATTCCAAAAAATTAAAGCTGTACTATCTTAATCATAGTGAGGTTGTCCTAAATATAGGACAACCTCTTTCTTTTTTTAGTAATTTACCGTAAAATAAAATTGAATATTCTGTTTTTCGTTAAAAAGGGGGTAACTGTATGCTTTTGAAATACGGTAAACACATTAACCATTTAGCTACAATTTTTATTTCTATGACATTCATCGGCTTCATATTATCTACAACTCTACTCAGTCATTATTCAACTCCTAATACATTCACACTACTTAAAACATCATTTTGGGCTGCTGTTTTCCTTACAGTTATCGGTTTTGGCCGTGAGAGAAGCGCACTTGCAGTTATGCTAATTGGAATTTGCACTTTAGCATTAATCGGATTGTATATTTTCGCCATTATAGATTACTCCGTTAATCCACGCCCATAGAAAAGAGCTATCTTTTCACAAGATAGCTCTTTTCTCATTTCACTATATTTCTTAGCGTACCAATTCCCTCTACTGTAACAACAACTTCATCACCAGCATGCAAAAACTTCGGTGGTGTAAAACCTTTACCAACACCAGCTGGTGTCCCTGTTGCAATGATATCTCCTGGCTCTAATGTCATACCTTTACTTATAGTTGAAATAATTTCTTCTACTGAAAAAATCATTTCTCTCGTATTTGAAGTTTGCCTTACTTCTCCATTTACCACTGTTTCAATGTGTAATGCATTCGGCGTTCTAACCATCGATTTATGAATTAAATACGGTCCCATTGGACAAAATGTATCGAAACTTTTCCCTAGGAAAAATTGTTTATGTTTTCTTTGAATATCCCGAGCAGTTACATCATTTATAACTGTATATCCAAAAACATGATCAAGGGCTTTTTCTATTTTTATTTGTTTCCCTCGCTTACCGATAACGATTGCTAGTTCACCTTCGTAATCAAGTTCATTCGTTGCGTGAGGGTGACCATTAATTTGCTCATCAATTCCGATCACTGTTGTTGGCGCCTTTGTAAAAATCATTATATTTTCAGGGATAGACTCTACTCCGCCCATTTCTATCGCATGCTCACGATAGTTCTTTCCAACGCAAAGAATATTTTTTCTCGGCCTTGGAATCGGTGCTAATATTTTCACCTCTGCTAACGGATAATACGCCGATCCCGCATTTTCCTTCGCCCAATTTACAATGTCGCACACTTTCTCAAGACATTCGCTTCCTCTTTCAATACACTCTAACATGGTAATTGGGATAGTAACCTTCTCCCCTTTTTGTCTTTGCGCTTCTCTTAAATGTAATACCTTTTCTTCCTCTTCATCCACAATACCTACAAATACCTTTTCTTCTTTCTTCGCCGTTACAAAACGCAACATTCCCACTCTCCATCCTAAAACTCATACCTTATAATTGTATTCGCATCCTTAAGAAAAAAACCTTCTCACGCACGCTAATTTTTACAATATTCCTCCCTTCTTACATTCGTTCCTCACCCTTCATTTGACATAAAATGTAGAAATTATACTTTTTTTGGCGAAGGTGTTTCTTTTTTATGGAATTTTTGTATAATATGTACTACATATATACATAAAATTTATTGAGAGATGGAGCCGATTTCAATGTTTGAGCAAGCTATCGAAAAAAAACGCGAAAAAATGATCTATTTTGCTGAACGCTACGGAATGACTTCTCAAAAAACAGTAGATTGTAGCCAAGAACTGGACAGGCTCTTAAATGTTGTTTGGCCTATACATACAGATTGCACACACACTCAAATGTTCGAAACACATACGCAATAACGTATGTGTTTCTTTTATTTCAAAAAAGGACACATTTTATTGAAAACGCCCATACAATAGTAGAAAAGAAAATTTTAAAAATGAAAGGTGTTTTGTATGCCAGCTATGGTCGGACATATTCGTATCGTTAATATTGGATCAAGTGGTATTTTTCATATTGGAGATGTATTTGCGATTAGGCCTATTAGTTATTCACGCGCTTTTGCCGGAGCCGGTTCATTTAATGTTGGGGATAACATCTCTGTCTACAATTATCAAAGCTCAACGACTGTCAATGATTCAGATGTAATTGATCAAGCAATAATCGGTTCGAACTAAGGGAGGCGATTGCATTGAATTTTTATGTGAACCAAAGTATCATCATTAACAGCATTAGAATCGATAGCATTACGACCTCTTCCGTTTTTCAAATTGGAACTGCAGGTAGTATTAAGGCTCTTTCTAAATTCTCAAATTCTGGCGGATTTACAGAACCTCTTCGCCCTTTAAGTGCGAAAGGACAAATTATTTCTATTAAACCTTCAACTAGTTCTTCTTAGACCATCCTTATCATAAATATATAGCAGTAATATACCCTCCCTATTGAAAAGGAGGTTTCACAAAATGAATCAAGATATATACACTTACCTACACCAACTTCAGCAAGCTCTCCAAATACAGCAGCAAACTATTCTAAATCTTGAAGAGCAAGTTCGCCTACTACAAGAAGAGCTTAATGAGTTAAAAAGTCGCCCCTCCTCTTCTATAGGAAAAGTGGAATATAAATTCGATCAATTAAAAGTAGAAAATTTAAATGGCACTTTAAATATTGGCTTGAATCCATTTTCAACAAAAGAGCAACAAATTGAAGATTTTCAAGTAGATACAGAAACGTTAAAAGTAAATCCTGAAACAGAAATAAATCCAGACTTTTATCAAGGTATCCTTCAAGAAATGCATCGCTATTTAGATGAAGAAGCATATAGTCGAATTCTCCATTTTGAACAAGAAGAGAGAACGCCGCTTGATGAGATGTATCGACAAATGATGGTGGATGACATAAAAAAACAGATGGAACATAGACTTCCGTATTATTTGTCACAAGTTCAATCGTATGAGGGTATTTCCACAGATCCCGATTATTTACGAGACGTCATTATTCAAGCGATGAAACAAGATATTGACAAAGCCTTCCTTTCCTTTATTCAACACATACCGGGCAATTTCCGAAAGGAGTAAGTATGTATGAATTTAAATGTTGTGAACCGTGAGTTAAAAGTAGGACAGATTAAAATGAACGGGGTTTCTTCTTCCGCATTATTTTTAATTGGAGATGCTAACCTTCTCATCCTTTCTTCTATTCTTGATACGCCATTCGAATCCGTTACAGAGGGGCCATTTGTACCATTAGTAACAGCTGTCCCTACGACTCCAGGTTGAGGAGACTCAAAATTATGTTACATCATGTTTCAGTTGTCCAAAATGTTTCTATTATTTCTTTGGGGATTGCTGCAGTATTTCAAGTTGGTGATGCAAATCAAATGGAATTAAAAAGCAGGGCGCTTTTGGTTCATCGGGAAATTCCTTGTTATTTAAAAGGAGAAGGTCGCTTAGATGCTTTTGAAATTTTCACAGATGAACACATTACTATTCCAAAGCGAACCACAGATGTAAAAGTAAATATTATAAATGAGTGTCCTTTTATTGAAGTAAACAACGTTGAAGTGCGGACACTTTTAAATTCTGGTTGCTTTCAAATTGGAAATATTGATTATGCTTTTAATAACTCTCGTATTATGCAAATCCGCCAATTTATTACTGATGAACCTTCCTCTAAATAATTCATATAGTAATTAAAAAGCTTAGTAAAGTAGGTGGATGGTATGCCTTCGGTTGTAGGAAATCTTGTCGTTCAAAACAGTAACGGCTCTTTCAACTTAGGAGATTTTTATAACGTGTCTCCGAAAGAAAATACGAAAGCTTATAACGGATCTGGGGCTTCCAATGTCGGATTTGTCGTAAATACTTTTAGCGGCGTTAGTGCAACAAATACATTTGATTCGGACGTTGCAGACCAAGACCAGATTGGAACAGCGTAAAAAACAGCCTTAGCTCTATACAATATAGAGCTAAGGCTGTTCCTGCTATAAAAAGAGTTTCAATCCTTCTTGAATCCACACCCTGATAATAAGCTGTTTTTAACATCTTACATATTTACGTTTGAACCCGAGTCTTCCTCTATCAAGCTCTTTATGAATACTTTCGTAAGCATTTAGAAAACTGCTTTTCTTGTTGTCCCGTTTTAGTTCTACTATGCCTACTTCCTTTGCGGTTTCAACTGCCTTTTCATGTAGCGGCACATATGAAATCCCCACAGTGTTTAGAAAATTATTCATAGCGGATTTCGTTCGTTCTGGCGCATCGTGAATTGTATTTTTCACAACTTCTAGCATATTGGCAATCTTACCTTCGGAAAATTCATTGTCTTTTCGATTCCCTAAAAGCCAGCAGTAGCAACTCCAGCCCGCTGACATTCTTAGTTCGTCACCACTTGCAATCCATTTATCAGCAACGTCTTGTGCAAAATCTGATTCTGATAAAGTTACTGCCACCACATAATCGGACAGCATATAAAAGTACGCCCCATCCATCCAACGATCAAAATCCGATTCATTCATAGTTTTTGGGTCTGCAATAATGCCTGCAAAGTACATTGCATCGTAGTTACCCGTGGCATACAGCTCTTCAGCTAAACTTTGATTTATCTTTATTTTCTTTGCGATTGGTTTCATAGCACCTGTAGCTACGCCAAAAAGTGGATCCTTTGCACCATTAGATATGTATATTTTTTTAGTTCGTTCCTTACCGAGAGTTTCAAGCTCTTGCATTACTGTTTCAAAATCCATCGTGTTGCACTTCCTTCCTTAATATTATAATCAATTCACTTATCTTCTTTATCAAGTTCTCTACACTTCATAAATTCATCTTTTAAAGCGTTTTGTCCATCGATTTACGATTTTCAAAATGGGATTTCGTTATACGCGTTTATCCAGCTAATTAATACCTATTATAAAAACTAATCATTAGTGAAGATACTACTCCCCACTAATGATTAATTTTTCTTTATTTAAATGATAATCCCTTATCTTCTAAAGCCATTCTCAATTTAGGTAAAGATGCTGGCCCTATACCGTGCAGTTTCAAAATTTCCTTTTCACTATACTTTGAAAGTTCTTCTAAAGTATGAATTCCATAATGTTCTAACGCCCTTCTTGCTGGTGCTGAAAGAAGAGAAAGAAAGCCTTCTTTTGGCTTTCTCTCTTTCTCACAGGTTGGGCAAGTTGGACAATCGCTACTTTTGTAGTACTCGTGTCCTTGATCACAAGTTCTTAACGTCGCCATACTCCATAACCCCTTTCTAAGCTCTATTCCTCAATATTTACAACATGATTCCCATCAAAGAAGTATAAACATTTCTCTTTCACAGGATGTTTTAAGCTTTTCTCGAGTGCTTTTGCATATAGTGAAAGCTGCACTTTGTATCGGTCTTCTAAAGTTGGTTTCGCTTGATCAAATCCGCCTGGGAACTTCCCTTCAATCGTATCTGTCTTAAAGTCGATTAAAGTAATTCCGTCTTCCTCTTCAATCATGCAGTCGATAACCCCTTGGACAAGTATTGATTCGCCTTTCTTCCCTTGCCAATCTTGATATGCTTCTTCTGCTGAAAGCATCATCGTAAATGGCACTTCACGTTCAACACTTTTTGCTGCTAATACCCTTTTACCTAAGTCACTGTCAAAGAATGAAATTACTTTTTCAATCGCTATTTCTTCAGCTTGTTCAAATGTTAATAGTTCTTTATTTACCATTCTTGCAATTTGTTCTTGAAGAACTTCAATCGTAATTGGTTTCTTCAAATCTACATGCTGCATAACGGCATGAACTGCTGTCCCTCGCTCTGCGTATGTTAGCCCTTTTTTCTCCATAAAGCGCGGACGTGTTTTAATTGGTGCACGGAGTTTCTTAATAAAGGCGTTATCGCTACCTTCTTCAGATTGATAATTTCTCTTTATTTCTGTAACAGACTGTTTCGCACGGTGAGATGTTGCGTCCTCATACCCGTATTTCCACATTAATCTGTCGTACACTTCTTCTTTCCGTTCACTTTCTAACGGAACAGCTTTTTTATCGCGAAGCGCTTCTAATAACTCTTGTTTCTCTTCTTGAACTGGTTCTGGTGCAAGTAGATCTTTTCCTTCAACAACTTCTACTTTCCAGCTAGCACTATATTCATAAATTTCGCCTGGAATATTCCCTTGTCCTAATTCAAGAAGCATTTCACTATCACGGTGTCTATATAAGGAAGGTGCAATCCAATCTAAATAACATGACGCTCCGGCACGTATATGATCTGGTAATAACCATTCACTATGCTCTCTTGCATCGAGCCATTTTTCCATTTCTTTATTGGCATCCTTAACTGTTCCAATTAAAATTAACTTCTCTTTTGCACGCGTTAACGCTACGTATAATACGCGCATTTCTTCCGCAATTAATTCCATCTTCATTTTACGCTTAATCGCTAGTTGCGATAATGTCGTATATTTAATTCGTTTACGAGGATCGATAAATTGTGAACCGAAACCGAAATCTTTATGAAGTAAGAAACGCTTCATTAAATCTTGTGTATTAAAACGGCGACCAAGTCCAGCTACAAATACGACTGGGAACTCTAGCCCTTTACTTTTATGAATCGTCATAATGCGAACGACGTCTTCTTGTTCTCCAAGAGCTCTCGCCGTTCCCATGTCATCACCGCGTTCTAAAATCCGCTCAATAAAGCGTAAGAATCGGAATAATCCTCTAAACGATGTTGCTTCATATTGTCTTGCGCGGTCATATAATACGCGTAAGTTTGCCTGTCTTTGCTTTCCGGCTGGTAAACCGCCGACAAAGTCGTAATAGCCTGTCTCACCGTACACTTTCCAAATTAAATCGGAAAGAGATTGTTGACGCGCAAATTCACGCCATCCTTGCAGTAATTTATAAAACCACTCTAATTTATCATGCAGTTCTTGTTCTTCTTCAAGCGGCGCTCCTTTTAAGAATGAGCTCATTACTTCATAAAACGAGCCTTTCTTTCCGTGAGCACGAAGCGTCGCAAGTTCTTCGTCATTTAGTCCAACGATCGGTGAACGAAGTACAGCTGCAAGCGGAATATCTTGCATCGGATTATCAATAACGCGGAATACGTTCATCATAATATTTACTTCTGTCGCTTCAAAGTAACCAGTCGCAAGGTCAGCATATACTGGAATTCCTTGTAATTTTAACTCTTCCATAATTTGCGGCGCCCACGGCATGGAGCGAAGTAAAATAACGAAATCACGGTATTGTACCGGGCGCATACTATCAGTTTTACGATCATACACTTCATAGCCTGAATCAACCATCGCTTTAATACGCTGCGCCATAAGACGAGCTTCAAGCTGCGCTTTTTCTACTTCTGCACCTTCTTCACCTTCTTGCACTTCTTCCTCAGTTTGCTGAATGCATAGTAGTTCTGCCGCTACATCTTCACCTTCTGGATAGCTAGCACCTAGCTTTAATTCAGCGTCAGCATCATAATCGATTTCTCCGACTTCTTCGCCCATAATTTGTTTGAAGATAAAGTTCGTACCAGCTAGCACTTCATGACGGCTACGGAAGTTTTTCGCTAAGTCAATCTTCATTCCGCCGCCCAATCCTTCTTGTGTGAAACGTTTATATTTTCCTAGGAATAAACCAGGCTCTGCTAGTCGGAAACGATAGATTGACTGTTTTACGTCACCAACCATGAATAAGTTTCCTTCACTCTCAGAATCTTTCGTTACGAATTTAATAATTGATTCCTGTACGAAGTTCGTATCTTGATATTCATCGACTAGTACTTCAGCAAATTTATTACGATATTGAAGTGCTACTGCTGACGGCTTCATTTCACCGTCTTCACTTTGCTCGCTTAATATTTGCAAACAGAAATGCTCTAAATCTGTGAAATCGACCATTCCTTTATCTCGCTTAATCGCTTGGAAACGCTCTGTAAATACTTTTACAAGCTTCACGAGTTTTTCTAATACAGGATGCATATCTTGAAAATCTCGTAAGAAACTTTCAGGTCTGCGGCTAAATAGCTCTTCTTGTAATTTCTTTACTTCATCTTTCGCTTTATTACGAAGAGAATCTACTTGTTTTACAACATCTTCGTTGTAATCACTTTTCTTAATACGCTTTAGCGTTTGCCACGATACATTTTGCATCGCTTCATAAACGCTTGTCCACGACCCGCGAGCTGCTGAGGATAACATTCCAAGTAAAGCTACATCCGCTTGTAACGTTTCAACGCGAGGCGCTGGACCATCAGGAAGCATTGCGAGTTCAGTCGCTTTACGAATATGCTCTTCCGCTGTTTCAAGCTGAAACTTCACATCTTCTAATAAGTAAGAAGCGTACACTAAATCTTCAATCGTCTTTCCTTCAACGTCGTATGCTTCTACTAATTTATCAAGCCACTTCTCAGGATTTGGATGCGCTCTTGATTCTGTATGAAGCGCTAAAATCATTCGTTGTAAGTCATCGTCACTACGGTCACTCGTATAACGATCAACTAATTCAAAGAAAATACTATTATCTTCGATTCCATATTCTTCTTCTAATATGTCATCTAGCACTTCTTCTTTTAATAACTCATTTTCTGTTTGGTTCCCAATACGAAAACGAGGATCGACATCAAGCATGTAATAATATCCTCTAATAACTTGTAAACAAAATGAATGAATGGTAGAAATGGAAGCTTTATTTAATAAGCTAAGCTGCTTTCTTATATGCTGTGAACCTGGCCCATCAATTAATACTTTTTCTAACGCTTCTCCAATTCGATTTTTCATTTCTTGCGCCGCTGCATTCGTAAATGTTACAACGAGCAGGCGGTCGACATCGACTGGATTTTCCTCACTTATAATCTTTTTAATAATACGTTCAACTAATACCGCTGTTTTCCCTGATCCAGCTGCCGCTGCGACTAAAATATCACGTCCGTTCGCTACAACCGCTTTCCACTGGTCATCTGTCCACTGACTACCTTCTGGTTTCTGAGGCCAATTTTCTATCATTCTCCGCCAACCTCCTCTCTAATTTTCTCCATTGCTTCGCTATCTTTCATATCTTTTAACGTACGGAATTGATTATCTTCAAGTGATTCATCAAATTGACAAACAGATTTGAAGTTACAGAACGTACATGCCGCTTTATTCCCCTTTTTGTAAGGAGCAATATCGATAACACCTTCTGTAATGTCTTTTCCGATATTTTCAAACGAGTGGTGTACATATTTTTGAAGTACGTTAAACTCTTGTTCACTTGCAATGCTAGAACGCGCACTAAAACTACCATCTTTTTTCAAACCAGCAGAAATAATATCAGAGCTTCCTGTTGAAAGTTTATTATCCATTAAACGAACAACATCAGCATCTCCTAGTACGAGCCCTTTCATTTTAAATTTCTTTAAAATTTCTTTCTCAATTTCTTCTTCAGATGCATCGCCTTTCATCTCAACAATCGGGTTATGAATATGGAAATACAATACACCCGCCGGTGATGCAGTACTGCCCTTTTTCATCCACGTATGTGCATTTGAAGTAACAACATCTAAATACGTTAACATTTGAAGTGCGAGTCCGTAATACACTTCTGTTAAATCTAACGCTTTCGAACTTGATTTATAGTCAATAATACGAAGGAACGTACCACTCTCATCTTCCGCCTTATCAACACGGTCAATACGGCCAACTACTTCCATCTTCACGCCATTTGGCAACACAAATTCCATTGGCGGAAGCGATCCAGTACCACCCATACCGAACGGTACTTCTAAATCAACTGGTACAAAGCCACTCGACTTCGCATGTTCACGAAGAATAAGTGATGTACGGAAAATGATTTGTTGTAGTTTTTGTTTTAAATAGAAATGACGGTTTGAACTTAATAAAATTTGTCTTTGTAATAATGGTGCAATTTCTTCTATTACTAAAGCAGAAAGGTGCTCACACTCTTTTATTGATAAATCCGCCCAAGTACGATTTTCACGTAATAGCTTGTCTGCAATTCTCTTCAGCGCCGCGTGGAATAACTCACCGATATCTGGCGCATCAAGTTTGAAAATATCGCGCTCTCTTAGCGATAAACCGTGCTGAGCGAAATGAGCGTACGCACAGCGATTAAATAGTTCCATACGAGAAACGCTTCCCTTAATTGTATCTCCATATAAATCCCTACTTACATCTGTACTTAGTTTCTGTGCACGATTTCGGTAGAATAAACTCGATAACACGCGGCTACTTTTTTGCTTCCATTCATCTGAAGTAACGTAGAAGTTATATACGTCCCACCAAAAGTCTAAATTGCCTTCAAATCCGTAACGCTTCCACGTCTGCAGTTGCTGCATGACGTAAGACAAAGTTACTTCTGGCGTTGCTACATATGAGATTTGTTCCGAACGCGATAAGTCATTTACATCATTCGTAATAAACGATTCTTTCACATCAGGGAACATTCTTTTTATTTTCTTAATAAAACTAGAAGCCAGTAACGTCTTTCCTTCTTCATCCGCAAGCGGACAGGAAATGTATAACTTCTCAGATGCTCTCGTCACCATTTGATACATAACGAACTGTTCTTCTAATAAAGTTTGTCTCGTCGTTGGTGCTAATTCGATACCTGCAGCGGTGAGAACATTTCTTTCCTCATCAGAAAGCATACCTTCATCCATAGGTGCTGCTGGAATCACGCCTTCATTTACGCCAATAATGAACGTCGCTTTAATATCTGATAATCTAGAATGATCAATATTAGCAACTAACACTTGATCTAGTGACGGCGGAATGTTCGCAAATTGAAGTGTCTCAAGACCTGTCGTCATTACATCAGTAAACATAGACAGGGACATCTTCTCTTCGCCAAGCATCTCAACGAACGTATCAAGAAGACTCATCACTTCTTCCCATACTTGCTCATGGTCTGTCGCAAATAAGAAATCTCCGCTTTCTTCTGCACGAATACGTAATGCCTCTAGTTTTTTCGGAACGTCAAGCTCCTCTAAAAATAAATATACCGCTTCGCACATTTGCATAACTGTTCCAGCACGCTTCAGTCTTTTCTGCATACGAATAACTGGCGTTCTTACAACGTCGCGAAGTCGATTTATTTTCTCTTCCATTTCACGCTCACTGTCTGTTATCATTTCGCTCGCATCATCAAGAGAACGATAACGACGATACATCCACGGATCTTCAGAAGTCCATCTCTTCCCTTGTACACCGTACGCTAAACAGTAGTTTTCGAACTCATCCATCTCTTCGCGCATCGCTTCTTTTCTTACGTCTAGTGGATATAAAAGTTCTGTTTTCACACAGCGAAACACTGCATCATAACGCCAATTTCCGCTAATAATCTCTAAAGCCGAACGAATACATTCTACTAGCGGATGATGTGACATCGGGCGTTTTTCATCGATGAAATGCGGGATATTATAATCCGTAAATAACGTTCGCATTACATCGTAATAACTTTCTCCGTTACGAAGAAGGACTGCGATATCTCGGTAACGATAGTCTTCAGTCGCCACAAGTCTTCGAATTTCACGAGCAACACCTTCTACTTCAGCTCGTAAATTAGCTGCTGTACTAATTGTCACACTCGCTTCACCGTGAAACTTTTCATTTGGACGCGCTTCGTAATGCATTTCTAAATGTGCTAATGCTTGCGAATGAAAACGCGGCTGTTCCATAAGTGGAATTGTTTTTTCAACCTCTATTTTCTCTTCACGCGCTACTTGTTTTATTCTTTCATACGTTAACGTCGTTTCATAAAATAAATCTAGTTCATTCACTGGCTGCGCTAACGTTTTTTCATCTATCGTTAATGTTATTGTTACTCTAGTTCCTAATCTCATTAGCCCTCTAACGATTTCTAACTCTTGAGGAGAAAATGAATGGAATCCATCTATATAAATTTCCGCGCCTTTTACATACTCAGAGTCCGAAAGCTTCTCAATTAATAATTGTAAGTAGTCTTCTGAATCTAAATATTTTCCAATTAAAGCACGTTCAAAATCATCATATAATAACTGTAAATCATACACTTTATTCGCTAGTAGCTTTTGCTCTGCACTACTGCTATGCGTGTCTAATTGTTGCCACATTTCATATACATTAGACGGCGTCACATTGTAACGTTTAAACTCCGCAATCATACTACCAAGATGTTCAAAGAAACCGTTTTGCTCCGCTGCTTTTTGAAACACAGATAGTCCATCTTTACGAGATTCTACAATTTTACGAAGCAACATATGTACACCAGCTTCATCAATATGAAGACGACTCGCTCCGCCAACTTCTTGCAGCACCTTCCACGCTAATCGCGAAAAACTAAAAACTTGTGCCCGAATAGAACCTCTTACATCTTCGCTCCCAATTAACGCCTGCTGCGTTTGGAATGTCATCTGTTCTGGCACAAGATATAATATTGTTTTCCCTCTTGGGCGTTGCTTTAACTCTTCTTGCACTTCGTGTAAACAAAGTGTACTTTTTCCACTTCCAGCTCTACCAATCACCAATCGAAGTGACATGTAACCCCACCTTTCACTTACATAACGAACGTTAGTTTGCTACCATAATTGTATTATAGGACACGAAAAAAGACAAACTGAGCTGTTTGTCTTTTCCTTATACTTCATTTTATTATATCAGCCTTTTGAAAAATTCGTTTGCACCTCTCGAATCGGCCAATATCGCAAATCAACTTTACCGACAACTGTATCAGCTTTTACAAAACCGAAGTGCCTACTATCCCAGCTACCAAGGCGGTTGTCACCCACTACAAAAATAGAACCAGGTGGTACAAACTTTTCTTTCGTTAACTCTTCTAGTTTAAAATCACCTGTTAATTGCCGTCCATTTGTCTCTTTCTTATACGTCTCTAAATAAGGTTCCTCCACGAATTGTCCGTTTATATATAGTTTATCCTGCTTATATTCGATATGATCCCCAGGTAAACCAACAATTCGCTTTACATAGTCCTCTTTTTTATTCGCATGAAAAACGACAACATCAAATCGATTCAAGTCCCCTACTTGATAACTCACCTTATTCACAACGAGCATATTTCCATCTTGCAATGTCGGCATCATTGACTTCCCCTCTACAACGTACGTTGAAAAGAAAAACGTTCGAAAAAATACAGCTAATAGTACACCAATTAAAATTGTTCTTATCCACTCTAGCCCTTCTTTTTTCAAAGTTTTCTTCATTCGCTTCTCCCCTCGCCCTTTAATAATGAAGCTTTTCTTTACAAAGAAGACTTTTCCTAATGTAGTTCTAACTTTACTTCAATTTTTTTACCGACATACCATAAAATAAAAATAACAACGCCAACAATAACCGATTTCACCGGCTTATGAATAAATGACACTAAATCATGACCGATATAAGTTAAAATAAAGATCATCACAAGCTTTCCGAATGCTAATGCTAGTCCAAACTGTTTTACGCTAACGCGAGACAAACCAGCTACAACGTTTATAAGCGCAGATGGTGTAAACGGAAAACAAAATATAACAAAGATTGGCGCGAATCCTTTTCTTTCAATCCATCCCATCGCTTTTCGTACTCTCTCATGCTTATTTACAAAAGAAAAGAAACGACTTCGTCCAAAGCTGCGAATAATGAAAAATACAAGCATTGCACCAATTACTGACCCAAGCCATGAATAAAGAAAACCGAACCAAAAGCCAAATGCAACAGCATTCGCCAACACAAAAACAATGAGTGGCAATGCCGGAATAAGCGCCTCTATCATCGGTAAGCCAATACCGAGAAGCGGTCCGAACGCACGATAACTTTCAACAATATGATCCATATTTTCTGGTGAAAAATATTCTTTGATCGTTTGAAAATCCATTCTACACTTTACCCCTTTACTCTAATTACTACCTCTACTGTATCATTGCTTAAATGAAAGAGGAAATGGTAGATACGACATATGGAGATGCATTTATTAAAGCTTCCATATCTTTCGTTAGAATTCCTTCATGATTATACTATGATAATCTATCAATATTCGACAGGATTTGAAGTTAATTTAGATACTATACCTAAATTATTACTTAACGGTTACATAT
>NZ_JBFPJI010000342.1:0-3287 GCF_040838205.1 Bacillus sp. S4 | reverse complement strand
GCATAATATCAGTATGAATCCCTATAGTAATATGAATTTTTGCATATTTTGAAATTCAGTATATCCTCCGAAAACTTTTGATTGTATAATGTGTTTTGTCATATTCTTTTAGATTTTTTGACAAAAAATAACAAAAAATAGAAGACGTATTGGGAGAAGGCATTATGTACACAAAACTATTAAAATCAATTACATCATTATCACTAATAGGTGGTGCTTTATTATATACAAATGGCAGTGATGTGAAAGCTGCTGAAGCGGGCGTTTTTTCTGATGTGCCTACATCGCATTGGTCGTATCCGGCGATTAAAGATTTAGCGGACAAAAATATTATTTCAGGTTATGGAAATGGGATATTTGGTTTTGGAGATGTTGCGACGAGGGAGCAAGTTGCAGCTTTAATTTATCGAGTGCTAGTGCCGAATAAGCAAGGCGGTTCGTTTAGTAATGATGGAACTCGTTACGTATTAAAAGATGGCTCTACGTTTAAAAATCCTTACGGTGATATTAATCGAGATTCTACAATGTTTCCAGAAGAGGTATTAACTTTAACGAATTTAGGGGTTTTTAAAGGTGATGAAAATGGCCGATTTAGACCTAAAGCTTCTGTGAGTCGTGCGGAAATGGCACAAATTCTTACAAATGCTTTTCATCTTTCTGCTAAACAAAAACATACATTTAATGATGTTCCAAGTCCATTTTGGGCAGAAAATGCGATTAGTGCGGTGCAATCAAACGGAATCGCAGATGGTACAGGCGACGGGGAATTTGAACCATATGGCACAGTAACACGTGAACAGTATGCACAGTTTTTATATAAAACTTTGAAATCTAAAAATACTGATGTAAAGGATACAGGAGATGCGGCATTATTAACAGCATTCAAAAATGAAGTGCAAACGCGTATTAATGCGTACGAAACGAACATTACACTTCCATATAAAACGAAAAATAGTAATACAAAAGAAGTGATGAATACACTTTTCACCGCATATAAAGAAGTCGCAAATAAAAATGAGTATACAAATTATAATAGATCGAATGTTTCATACTCACTATCTGGATCGCCCGGGAATTATACGTTTACGCTACATATTACATATCGCGAAACGAAAGAACAAACCGAGTATGTGATGAAAGAAGCGAAAGCGATCGTTTCTTCTATTATTCAAGTCGGTATGGATGATCATGAAAAAGTGAAGGCGGTTCATGATTACGTAGTAAAACATGTTTCTTACGATACGTCTTATAAAGCGTATACAGCATATGAGGCACTCGCGAATCGTTCTGCCGTTTGCCAAGGTTACACCCTATTAACCTATCAATTATTAAAAGAAGCTGGAATTGAGAATCATTTTGTAGTAGGAACTGGAGACGGTCAGCCTCATGCTTGGAATTTAGTTAAAATTAATAACAAATGGTACCATCTTGATACAACATTCGATGATCCAATACCTGATAAACAAGGGCGAGTAACATATTCTTATTTCAACTTATCAGATGAACAAATTGCAAGAAATCACGAGTGGAACCGCGGGGACTATCCGCAGGCTACAACAAATTATTATGACACACTTACAAATAAAATTGCAGCGGGTAGCTCTAAAACAACTGCATACGAGCAAATATTAAAAGATACAAAACTAAATTATTTAGCAGATGAATACGTTGCGAATAACTATAACGAATTAAAAAGTAAAATGCAGCAGCGCTATAGTGCAAAGCCTGAAAAGATTGAAATTCTGTATAAGCAATCAATGGACGGCGCACTGCAAGATGTGAAGAAGGCAATTGGAGAAATTCGTTTCCCGCAAGGCGCGAACCGTGTTTCTTATAAAGCGGAGCCGTATAATGCAAAAGAAGGGTATTCTTTGGTGACGATTACGTTTATGTATTAAAAACAACCTAGATCCATGTAAGGGATCTAGGTTGTTTTTTTATACCTAAATTTGACATATACAGTCGGACTGTATAAAATGAAACTATACAGTTGAACTATATAGTTTAGCTATATAACTATCGTTACATTGGAGGTCTCAATGAATAGAGATAAAAATTTACCATTAACGGAAACAACGTATTACGTTCTTTTAGCTTTATTAGAGCCAGCACATGGATATTTAATTATGCAAAAGGTAGAGGAACTTAGTAATCATCAAGTGAAAATCGCGGCGGGTACATTATATGGTGCGGTTGAAAATTTATTAAAGCAACAATTAATAGAATCTGTAAAAAGTGAAGATAAACGAAGAAAAGTGTATGTCATTACTGAACGCGGGAAAGAAGTATTACACTTAGACTTTATGAGGATGCAGCACATTGTTGGAGTTACAAAAAGCTTATTAAATGTATAGTTAGGGGGAAGCGATGATGTGGAGATTGAAATTCTTTTTAGATTTTGAAAAAGAGGAGAAATGGTTAGAAGAGATGGCTTGGAAAGGCTATCAACTAAAAAGTAATACATTTGGTTATAGATTTAGAATCGCAGAACCGGAAGATACGAAAATTAAAATAGATCATCGAATATTTAATAGACGAAGTGATTTTATTAATTATTGTACGTTATTTGAAGATAGTGGCTGGAAGCATATAGCCGGTAAATGGTGGTCTGGTACGCAATATTTTAAAAAGGTAAATGAGGAAAGTGAAGATGACATTTTTTCAGATCAAATGTCACGAGCAGGGAAGTATAAACGTCTATCTAAGACATTTTTAGAATTAGCAATATGTTATTTGCCGCTGTTAATCCTGTTTATGTTTAATAATACGGTTAATATAGGAGCGATTATAAATCCAAGAGAACTGTACTTTACACCGGGTTTATGGGATAAGCAAGGTGCAGCATTTTTAGGGTCATTCTTATTTGAAACACCATTTGCATTAATGAGAGGAATTGCAGGGCTATTTATTCCGGTTGCGATTGGTATGTTTTTCGTTTGCTCGTATAAAGCAAATAGGTTGTATGAAGAGAGAAAATGATATGGATCCCCTTAAGGCTGATGCTTTGAGGGGATTATTTTGGATTCATAAATGCATCTTCTTAAAATAGATTAATGAAAAGGATGCGGATTGGAAACAAATTATCATGATTTTAATTTTTATAAATCAAAAAAGGCATTTAATTAAGTAGGGGTCTCGACACATCTCCTATAATGATTGATATGTTACGTCTTTCAAAAGAATCTACTTTATAGAGTATGCCTACAATTTATATTTTACTATTTGTATTTTCATGAATATGTATAATTACATAAAGTTCAAGAGAAAAAGAGAGTATGCTTTGGAAT
>NZ_JBFPJI010000341.1:0-3292 GCF_040838205.1 Bacillus sp. S4 | reverse complement strand
ATTTTTAACTTTAGGTGAATTTTTTATGTTATTTATGCTGTTTTTACCGAAAGCGGATACATCATTTGTAAAGGCAATTTATAATAATATTGAGATGATATTAACGTTTGGTGGGGCTATATTTTTTATTTTTTTATGGATTAGGTTTGTAGAAAAAAGGTCATTTTCATCCATTGGTTTTTGGAAAGTACAATGGATGGGAAAGTATTTGAGAGGTGCGTTAATAGGATTTGTCTTCATTTCAATACCAGTAATTGTACTTGTATTAACAGGGATTGTAAAACTACAAATGCAACAAATTACGGCAACCGCCATATTTGGTATTGTAGGATCTTTAATTGCTTTTTTAGTACAAGGTGCAACGGAAGAAATTATTGTACGAGGCTGGTTGTTTCCAGTTATTTCTGTTAGAAGTCGTATATGGGTTGGGATTATAGTGACGTCCTTTTTATTCGGTTTTCTTCATTTACTTAATCCCGGTATTACAATTCTTTCAATATCCAATATAATATTAGTTGGTGTATTTACAGCATTTTACGTTTTAAAAGACAGTAGTCTTTGGGGGATATGCGCGTGGCATTCCATTTGGAATTGGGCGCAATATAACGTCTATGGTTTTGCAGTTAGTGGCATGACGATATATTCAACGCCGCTATTTAAACCTGTAACAAATGGGTCAGAAGTGCTTCATGGAGGCTCATTTGGTATTGAAGGTAGTATCATTACAACAATAATGCTTTCTATCGCTTCAATCGTTTTATGGAGACAGTTATGGGGGAGAAGAGCGAAACAACGAGATTTTAGTTAATGAAAGTGGGAGAAACTATGGGGATTGTAGCATTTGAGGGAGCGAGCGCTGTTGGTAAGAGTACAACATGCCGTGAACTAGAAAAAAATTACGGTGCATTTATTATACCTGAAGTTAATCTATTATTTGAAAGACCAAAAAATGAACATAGAACATGGTATTTTGAAAAACAAGTAGAGCGCTGGAATATAGCAATGCAGAAGTCGCAGCAATATGAGTTAGTAATACTCGATGGTGATATTTATCAGCCACTTAGTTATAATTGGTGTTTCCATTTTGATATATTTAATCAGCCGTTATCTTTAATAGAAAACTTTTATAAAGAAAAGATAATTAACGAAGAAATTGGTTTTCCAGATCAATATTTTTATTTATATACAAGTGATGAAGAGCTTAGAAAACGGAAAGAGTCTGATGGGACGAAAAAAAGAAGAAACTTTGAAAAACATTTACATATAGCTAGACCGTTCCAACGTTATTATGAAAACTTAAATAATGTTACAAAAGGGTACTGCAAGTTAATCGAGGCGAAAAATGTAAAGACGAATGAAATGGAGATTATGAAAAGTTTAAAGGATTTGAAAGTGAATGAAGAAATACGGTTTGATATTTCAAGGTTAGATGCTATAACGAGGTGGTTACAAGAGAATCGTGCATATTAAAAAGCAACGGGTGTCATATAAGGCGCTCGTTTTTTTATTTAAGTGCAATATTTTTTCATCTCCTTTATAAGTGGAAATAGTATAAAGTTTCGTAGTTTTAAATGAAATGCTTAGTATATGTAATAAAGATTAGAGAAGAAATTTCATAACATAACAGAATAATCTTTTAATTTACCTAAAAAAGAAATACAATATAAGGAAATGCATGAAAAGTTTTGCTATATAGTTTAAGGAGGAATAGGTGCATCAAAAGTAATGAAAGTATTGATAAATTTATTAAAATAATTCTATTAATGTAAATAATGATAATTTATGAGAGGAGACTTAATTTAAGCATGAGGAAAGTTATTATTTCGGATCTAGATGGGACTCTATTAAGAAGTGATAAAACAATTTCAGAGAAATCCATTAATATTTTGAGGGAATGTAAAAATAATGGAGACGAATTGATTTTTGCTACGGCAAGGCCTCCAAGAGCTATAAATCAGTATATTCCCAATGTGTTAAAGAATGACATTATCATTTGTTATAACGGAGCTCTAGTTCTTAAAGGTAATGATATTTTATATAAAAAGGAGATTTCTAAGAATAATATTTTAGAAATCATAGAAAAAGCAAAAAAATATAACCTTAATCATATTTGTATTGAAATAAATGATAAGCTGTACTCAAATTTTGATGTTACTGATTATTTTGGTAATGTGCCGTGTGAAGTCATGGATATAAGAGAGTTAAACTTTGAAAAAGCTTCTAAAGTAATTGTTTGTACTAATGGTTCAATAAATAAGGAGTTCACTAAGGAATTGCCTGATGAGTGCAAGGCAGTCATTACAGATAACGGAACATTGTGTCAAATTATGCATGCGGATGTTTCAAAATGGAATAGTATTCAGCATGTTCTACAGCACTTAAATCGAGACGTATCTGAAGTAATTGCATTTGGAGATGACTACAATGATATGGAAATGATAGAGAAGTGTGGGATTGGTGTAGCGATGAGCAATGCTGTTGAGGAATTAAAATCCGTCGCTAAATTTATTGCCAAAAGTAATGATGAGGATGGAGTTGCTACATTTCTGGAAAGTAATAGTTATATTTATGTTAATTAGTATGAAAAAATGAATTGCAGTAAGTTGCGAAAAAAGAGAAGCTACATCTGTTTTTAATAGATAGGAATTATGAAAAGGGCTATGTGGGAGGAAATAGGCGAGATGAAAACATTATTTAAAATAATAGGAATTATAGCTGGTATGGCGGTAATCGGGGTAGGTGTAACGTATGGTATGCTGTATTATCTGAATAATAGTAAACCAGCTGCGAAAAAGGCATCACCAGCCGCTCCGGCAGTAGAAGTGCTAGCTGATAGTAATGTAAAATCCGAAGATGCAAAGTTGTTAGAAAATGGAAATCATTCATTGCCGAATAGTGGTTTTAATAAAAATTTCAAATGGACAGATGAGAACATACAGACAGCATTACATGAAATGGCACATCAAAAAACGAAAGCTGATCAAAAATGGGGTTATATTTTTATTACACAAGAACGTATTGAAAGTTTACTTGAAATTATAAATAGTAATGATGTTGCACAAAAAAGTACATATGTGGATATTTTAGAACGATGGAAACAAGGAAAATATGAAAAGGTTGATGTGGACCACAACAAGATTTGGAAATTGCAAAGTGGGAATTTAGGAGAAGGGAAAGGAGTAATGTCAGAAAAGGAGCAAAAAGAATTAATTAATCAAGTTTTTATACAAAAAGGTACATATTCAGGTAGTAAATTAATTGCAGGTGAGGCACAAGCTAATAAATAATATAC
>NZ_JBFPJI010000340.1:0-3295 GCF_040838205.1 Bacillus sp. S4 | reverse complement strand
TAATTGACTAATTAATATTGATAAAAAGGCTCTTATATCTAATTCTATAAGAGCCTTTTTATCTTTACCTATTTTCAAATCTCATTTTTCCGTAGTAATTTTCCATCTCTAAGCGTCAATATACGGTCACATACATCAAGCATTTTTTCATCGTGCGTAATCATAATTGCTGCTTTTTTATTTTTCTTTACTTCATTCTTCATCATTTCAACAACTTCTCTAGCACGTTTTGAGTCCAAACTAGCAGTAGGCTCATCGGCTAAAATCAAATCTGGATTATTCATAAAAGCACGAGCAATGGCTACACGTTGTTTCTCACCACCAGAAAGTTGTCTAGGATAATGGTTAATTCGATGTGTTAATCCAAATGTTTTTAGTAATTCAGTTGCATATTCGTTTGCTTCAGTTTTATTTTCTCCTTTTAATTTTGCAATATATAGAAGCTGCTCTTTCACTGTTAAGAATGGTACAAGGTTTGCAAACTGAAATATAAATCCGATTCGTTTCAAACGAACTTCCGTCATTTCTTTTTCCGATAAGCTAGTTATATCTTTACCAGATACATAAATATTTCCTTTAGAAGGAGATAAGAGTGCACCCGCAATGGAAAGTAATGTACTTTTACCTGATCCAGATGGTCCAACAATACCAATGAATTCCCCTTCCCTTACATCTAGTGTGATAGGATGTAAAGCTGTCACTTCTGTATCGCCTTCCCCATATACTTTACTTACTTGATCTAGTTTTAATAATGATGCTGGTGTCTCCCATTTTAAATCTGTCACCATTACATCCCACCTCCGATAGCTTCTAATGCATCTACTTTCAACACTTGATATAAAGAAATTAATGTCCCTAACACGCTAATTACGATAAAGATAATAGAATACTGCGCAATCATTGTCGTTGTTAGTAAGAACGGCATACTTTCAGGGAACACAGTTTGTACCGCGAGTGTTAAACCAATACCTACTAATAATGCAACAACAGATAAGAATACAGCTTGTACTACTAAGCTATTAGCTAAATAAGAATTTTTCGTACCAATTGCTTTTAATACACCTAATTGTTGTGTTTTTTGTAAAGTAATAACATAGAAGAACACACCAATTAATAACGCTGTAATCACAAGTAAAAATGCAATAATCATTGTTAAAGTTCCTTGCTCTTCTTTATACCCAGGAATACTTTGTAGTACTTCTTTTTTCTCAACTACTTTTGCATTATTAATTTCTTTATCAGTATTTAGAGCAATAACGTTGAATTCTTTTTGATGTGGAAGTGCGATGCTCTCCCATACTTTCTCATTCATATAAGCAACTGGCGCATGACTAAACATTTCATTTTCTATAAATCCAACGACTTTAAATACCTTTTTGGATATAGGATCTACAATTTCATCATTTAATGCTATCCCTTTATTTTTCACGGATTCATCAATAATAATTTCGTTGTCTTCTAAATCACTTGA
Source organism: Bacillus sp. S4 (assembly GCF_040838205.1). Classification (NCBI taxonomy): domain Bacteria; kingdom Bacillati; phylum Bacillota; class Bacilli; order Caryophanales; family Bacillaceae; genus Bacillus; species Bacillus sp. S4. Next base: position 1,824 of record NZ_JBFPJI010000340.1, on the reverse strand, counting down.
TTTCCCTTCAATAACCTTTGGAGTAATAAATGAATCTTGTTTATTTGTAAAGATGGCAATGTCAACCTTCTTTGAACTTCCCTTTTTCTCAAATGTAGACATTGCAATATGCATTGGTACCGCTTCTTTTTCATTAACTTGTGCTAATACATTATCTACATCTTCTTTCTTGATTTGAGACCGTAGTAATTTTCCTTCAGCATCTTCTGATACCACAAATTTCTCTGCTTTCATTTCAAGAATGGAAGAAGCATTTGCATTGGATAAGCCATTCGCTAACCCCGATATGATAAGTACAAGAAATGATAATAAAATCATGATTGTACCAATTAATCCGTACCTTAATTTCGACTGTTTTAATTCTTTAAGAGCTAAAAACATTCCTTTTTCCTCCTTATTTTGTGCTTTGTCTATGCACTTATCATAAATAAGGAATATGAACAGATTATGAATGGAATATTACAAAAGACAATTTTAAAATGAAACTTCAACTTTTATAAGTTGAAAGTCTTAATTATATATACGAAAAAAGACTTGTTCTAAAGAAATATTTTAGTTATTAATCATCTAACTCCATTCCGTCTCTATTTTTTGGAAGATAAATAGTAAAGGTTGTGCCTCTCCCTATCTCGCTTTCCACTGTTATTGCACCCTCATGAAGTTCAATGATTTCTTTTACAATAGACAATCCTAACCCACTACCCTTAATGTTTCTATTTCTAGCTGAATCAACTTTATAAAATCGATCAAAAATGCTTTTTATCTCTTCCTTCGGAATGCCACATCCCCTATCAGTAATAGCAATACGCCACGCTAATTCATTTTCTTCAGCTTCAAACGAAATACTTTTCCCGCTTTCTGTAAATTTTATACTGTTAGTAAATACATTCGTCCATACTTGATGAAGTAGATTCTTATCTCCGTAAATCTCGATATATGGAATATTCGTTTCAATGGCAAGATCTTTTTCTTGCCATTCCCACTCAGACATAAATATAATACTTCTTATTTGTTTTCCTAGATTGAAAAATTCTTTACGTAAAGTAAGTTCTTCTTGATCAAGTGATGCAAGTGTTAATAATTGTTTACACATATTAGACATACGTTGACTTTCTGATTCAATAATACTCAAATAACGATGTTTTTCTAACTCAGTTAAATCCTCTGTTTTTACTGTTTTGGAAAACCCTTGAATAGATGATAATGGTGATTGAAATTCATGTGAAACATTCGAAACGAATTCTTGGCGCATTTGTTCTGAGTTTTGCAACCTTCTTGCCATCTTACGAAAGTTCTTTGCTAGCACTCCAATTTCATCTTTTCGGTATTCTGGTAATACTAAATCATATTTACCACTCGCGATTTCTTGTGTCGCTTGTGTAAATTTTTGAATAGGACGAACAACAAAACGAGTAGCTACCGCAATACAGGTTAAACTAATTAATATAATTAATCCTAACAATACTGCGTAAAAAATTCGTAACTCTCCAAATTGCTGTTGAATATCCGGGCGAATAAATAGGGCAAATTGTTGTCCATTAGTATGAATAGGGATTCCAATACTATTTGCTACTGTATTATCAAAAAATCCAGTGGAAAACACTCGATTAGGATAGTTCTCAATCCCATTATATAAATTTCCATGTAATACACTATCAATGACCTCGTCACTAATATTAATTTCTTTAAAGCTCTCTCCATATCGTTTTCCTTGTTTCTTTTCATCTACCATATAGATTGCAAAGCCAAGCTTTGAAATAGATTGTAGATATGTCTCTTTATTTAGTTCTCTGTCTTCTTCATATAAATGTTCTATATATAGGG
>NZ_JBFPJI010000339.1:0-3306 GCF_040838205.1 Bacillus sp. S4 | reverse complement strand
ATATAATAATTTCCATTCAAGATATATCTGAATTAAAACAAGCTGTTCCACAACCAACTTTAATTTATGATGCAAATAATGAAGTTGCGACTAAATTAGCTTCTTCTAAAACAGAAGGAGTTAAAAGGAAAGATATTCCTGATATTATGGTTCAAGCAATTGTTGCAGTAGAAGATAAGGAATTTTTTAGTCATCATGGTATTTACTATAGTGGAATCATAAGTGCTGTATTTAAGAACATTACAGCTGGTGAAGTTGTGGCAGGTGGTAGTACAATTACACAACAACTTGCAAAAAATGTATTTTTGACACAAGATCGCACATACTCACGTAAAATAAAGGAATACTTTTTGACAAAAAAAATAGAGCGTACTTATTCAAAAGATGAAATTATAGAAATGTATATGAATCAAATTTATTTTGGTGAAGGTGCTTGGGGGATAAAAAGAGCAGCTAAATCGTATTTTGATAAAGAGGTAAAAGACTTAACAATTTCAGAAGCTGCAACGATTGCAGGATTAATTAAAGCGCCATCTGCGTATTCGCCGTATAAAAACTTTAATAAATCAATTGAAAGACGTAATGTCGTATTAGGTTTAATGAAGGAGCAAGGGTATATTTCTGAAGAACAATATAGTCAGGAGAAAGAATCAGGTCTTGTATTACGACGTGGTGTTGACGATAAATATAAGGGGAAATATTCTCAATACGTAGATTATATTATTAGAGAAGCGATGGACAAGTATGAATTAACACAAAATGAAATTTTAGCAGGTGGTTATCGTATTTATACGGAACTTGACCCGAAAAAACAACAAGCGGTTGAAGATGTTGTGAATAATGATAGTTATTTTAAAGATAGTGGTTCAGATCAGCTTATGCAAACTGGAGTGGTCCTTATGAATCCAAAAACTGGCGGTGTTCCGGCTTTAGTTGGAGGTAGAGGTCCTTATCAATTTTTACAGTTTAATCATGCAACACAATTAAAAAGACAGCCAGGTTCAACGTTAAAGCCTCTTGCAGTGTATGTACCAGCGTTAGAGCAAGGATATGAAGTATACGATGTCTTAAAAGATGAACCGTTTAATATTAAAGAATATGCACCACAAAATAGTGATCATACGTTCCATGGTAATGTAACGATGTATGAAGCAGTGGCAAAGTCGTATAATGTTTCAGCAGTTTGGCTATTAGAGCAAATTGGATTAGATAAAGGATTGAAATCTTTAGAGCGGTTTGGTATTCCATTAGAGCCTGAAGACCGTACGTATCCGATTGCTTTAGGAGGTATGCATGTAGGGACTTCACCATTTGTAATGGCTCAAGCGTATAGCGCATTTGCAAATGATGGTGTCCAAGTAGAAGCTCATGCCATTAGAGAAATCCAAAATGCTGAAGGGGAAACAATTGGAAAATGGTATAAGAAAGAAACTCGTGTGACGAATGAGAAAGTTGCCCAAAAGATGACATACTTATTAAAAGGTGTTATTGAAAGGGGAACAGGTGAAAAAGCGAAAGTTAATAATATCGATACCGCAGGCAAGACAGGGACTACCCAGCTTGTAAATGGACCAAGCACTGGTGCGAAGGATTCGTGGTTTGTTGGATACACACCGGATTTAGTAGGTGCGATTTGGGTAGGGTATGATAAAACGGATAGTGAGCATTATGTGCCAGGAGGCAGCCAAATTACAACGACAATGTTCCGGGACATTATGAAGAAAGCGAATGGAAATCCAACTCAAAAGGCATTTCATTTATCACTAATACCTGAGGCGGATTATACAAAACAATTAAAAACGATTGAGGAAGAAAAACGAAGGAAAGAAGAAGAGAAAAAACGAAAAGAAGAGGAAGAACAAAGAAAAGAACAGCAAAATGAATGGATAGATAAAGTAAAAGAGTGGATTCCATTTTGGTAAAAAAAGAGGCGAATAACGAGTTCGCCTCTTTTTTATGAGAAATGAGTGATTTTATCTCGATTCAAAATGTGGCAACAGAAAAGAAGTTAGGTGAGAATCGAGCTGCCTATAAAAATTTGATTGGTTTAACTTAATAATAAGTGGGGATGGGAAAAGCTCCACTTATTAAAGCTTCAGTTTATTTATTTAGTGTAACATTGGTCCTGCCGAAGGATTGAGAATCAAACGTGACGGTTATTATTCCTTTACTAATAGGTTCATATGGTAATTCCTCTTCGAAACTTCCAGTATTTTCATTATGGATAGAGAGTGTTATTTCATCAACGTCTTTATTTTTATATTGATCTTTAATCGTTTCAGCGATTTGAAGTAGGTTTTCATAACTAGAAGCTTCTGTAATAAGCATTCCTTTTATAACTTTTTTTTCATTTTGTGTGGAAGAGGAATACGGGATGTTGTTTTGTTTTGTATACAGAAGTTCGTATGGAATTGTTTTTCTTTCTGCTTTTGAAACATTTGAATATTTTAGAGTTAAAAGAAACCCTATACATAAAATTATGCAAACCATAAGAACAAACCAAAAACGTGTCAGTGATATAATTCTCATTATCATCCCTCTTTCATGTCGTTGTCTTCACTATTTATCATACAAAAAGAGGATTAAGCTAGAGTAAATTTGAAGTAAAGAAACGTAAAGAAGGAGCACTTATCCTCCAAAATAAGTGCTCCTTTTTATTAAAAGAGAGATTTAACATGCAATCAAAATAATACAAATTACTATAAATTAAACATTCTTTGTCTTTCAAAAATAAGATAAAAACTAAAAGTTAGTAAATTCGGAAGACTGATAGTGTAGCTGTTGTGTCACCAGTGTTAGGGATGGAAATAGTATTTACTGTAGGTTGTACAGAGATTGTTGTACCAGCTGTTAAAGTAATAATTGTGGAGAAAGAAACCGCACTACCGATAACGTTAGTTGAAAAATTACGAGTAGGTGGTTGACCGTTGAATGAAATACCGAATCCAAACGGTGAAGAACCCGGGAAGGTTGTAGATGCTGAGAAACTAATATCGTATACTCCTGTTTCTAAAATAGTTAAAGTATCTGAAGTGTCATTAAAAGAGAGATTATTTAGTTCGAAAACTTGATTGAATTGGATATTTGTTCCAGGTGATATAGTTTGTGGATTAGAATTTCCTATTGCTGCTATAGTTACAGGGAGTGGTGTGCCCGACGGTCCAGTAGCACCACGAAGTCCTTGAGGTCCAGTAGCGCCAGTAGCACCAGTAACGCCACGAAGTCCTTGAGGTCCAGTAGCACCAGTAGCACCACGAAGTCCTTGAGGTCCGGTAGCACCAGTAGCACCACGAAGTCCTTGAGGTC
>NZ_JBFPJI010000338.1:0-3348 GCF_040838205.1 Bacillus sp. S4 | reverse complement strand
GACCATGATAGTCCAATGGATTCATTGTTATATGCTTGCGCGATTCTTGTATTAATTAGTGCTTTATTTATTGCAAATTCTAAAATAATGCGTCGTGATTTAGAAGAGTGAACATTAGTTGTTTAAATCAAAAAAAGATGTTTTATCTTTTGGTAAAAAAGGAGTAAAGATATTGAAAGAAATAATTTTAACCAGTTTCATAATAATAGGGTTTATGATTCTACTATTTAATTGTATACTTTCGTAATTTTAAAGGATAAAAAGTTAAAAAGGGAAGAGGCTTTTGTAAATATGGTACATTACAATAATCAAAATAGTTTACATCAAATATTTACATTAAAGGGGACAGTTATAAGAGATATTTTCCCGCAAATTTTATTATATATATGCGTTTCAACGATAGTAACTGTGATTAATTATTATTATGTAGAAATAAAAATTAATCAAACTCCTTGGGTAATTGTTGGAGGGGCTTTAGGTCTACTGTTAGTTTTTCGTACTAACACTGCGTATGATAGATATTGGGAAGGTAGAAAGTTATTTGGCACGATTGGTGCTTGTACTAGAAATTTAGCAGTTAGTTTTTTATGTTATTGGGAGTCCGAAGGGAAAAAGAAGGATCAGGAAAAACTAAAATTTTTACATCTATTAATTGCTTTTCCAAAGATAGCGAAAGGACATTTGAGAGACGAAAAAGATTTATCCGAAATAAAAGCATTGTTTGATATTTGTTCTGAGAAGGAAAAAGAAATGTTGACTGAGTCTATTCATTTACCGATTAGTATAGTTTTTATGTTAAAAACTATACTATCAAAAGGTTTGAAAACGGGTCAAATTCATCCAAGTGCAATAATTAATATGGAAGCTGATTTGAATACTCTGCTTACGGCTGTGGGTGGATGTGATCGTATCAAAACAACGCCTATTCCTTTTGCATATTTTGCTCATATTAAAATTTTACTGCTCATATTTTGCGGGACTTTATCGATTGGTCTTGTTGATAGTCTTGGATGGTTTACAGTACTTGCAACTACGTTTATAAGTTTTGCATTTATAGGGATTGAAGCAATAGGGGTTGAAATTGAGGATCCATTTGGTCAGGATCCAAACGATCTTCCGCTTGAAGCAATTTGTATAGGGGTAGAAACGCATTTAGTGAATTTATATAATCAAAACGCTCTATCAGAAGTAATGGATTTGAATCTTGATAAAAAAATCATCTAATTCTTCATCGTGTACGAAGATTGAAATTTTAAAATCTTGTCAAGAGTCAGTTTATGGCTTAACGACGGCTTTATATTTTTTATATAAATATATAATATTTCTCCGTGCTATAATCCATTCATGAAATATGCACGTTTCAAAAATTGTAATGAAAAGAGAAATGAATTGGGGAATAGTTGGCGTATTGAAAACAGTTATTCAATCATTATTAAAAAGCGAGGTAAATAATATGGAACAAAAACATAATGGAATTATTTTTACTGCAATACCAGACGAATCGAATGAATATTATCGACCATTTTATGAAGACATTATTTATTTTAATGAATACTTAAATGAAAATAAAGCATTTACCGATCAACTTATATCTTTATCTGTTGAAGAGCAAGATTTTCATACAAACTTTTTTGAGTATGATGATATTTGGTTAAGAGATGTTGCACCAGTTGTAACGAATCATCTTGTTAAATTTAAATATCACCCAAATTATTTACCAGAGGATCAAGGGCGATATTTAGACCAACAATTTAATAAATGGTTGAAGAAAAATGACTTTGAATATGTGAAATCACCATTAATATTGGATGGTGGTAACCTTATTTGGAATAAAAAAGATACCGTTATTTTAACAGAACGTATATTTGATGATAATGATGATTGGACGGAAGAGGAAATTATTGAGCAGTTAGAGTGGGATTTAGATGTGAGCCGGGTTATTATTATTCCTGCTGAAGAAGGGGATGTACTTGCACACGCAGACGGAATGGTTAAATTTATTGATGAACATACAATGTTTATTAGCGATTTTTTAGGAGATCGTGAATTTAGATATAATGTTCAAGAGATTATTCAAGAACAAATGCCAGAAGCTGAATTTATAGTTGTTCCTTCGTCATATACAGAGAAGGGTCAATACGATGAAGAGATAGCGTCAGCAAAAGGTTTATATATAAATATGTTAGAAACATGTGATACGCTTTACGTTCCTAAGTTTGGATTAGCTAAAGATGAGGAAGTTTTACGATATATTCAACAGCGTACTGAGAAACAAGTTATTCAAATTCATGTAGGAGAAATATCGACAATGGGAGGCGCGATGAATTGTTTAACGTGGTATTGTCCGAGTCATTTGTTACCTTCAAAAATGAAAAGGCTGAACGATCAGAATGAAGGTTCTTCAATTAGAAAACTTTTTGATTGGTTTTAATAAATAAGATTATAAGAAAATGTATTCAAGGGGTATTTATATGTATACAATTACTGAATTTTCGCGAATTTGTAAAATGAGTACACGGATGCTAAGGCATTATGACAAAGAGGAGATATTAAAACCAGCATATGTGAACCCGGTAAATGGATATAGATATTATGAGCAAGGACAGCTAGAAATAGCATTGAAAATTAAAAAGCTGAGGGAGTACAAGTTTCCTTTACCGAAAATTAAAGTAATTCTCCAGTCAGCAGATCAAAATTCATTTATTAAACATATGCAAGCGCAAATTATAGAGTTATCTCATGAGGTGAAACAAAATTTACAGGTTATTTCTGAAATGAATGAAATGGTAAGCATGAATAATGGTTTAAATATTGCTCGTCATAGAAGTTACGATATATTAATTGGAATGAGAAATGAAATAACGGTAATTGCTCAAAGATTACAAATAGATATAGATAATATGGATGATTATTTTTATGACTTATATGAAAAAGTACAAAAAAATAGTTTTCAAATAGCCGGTTCTCCATCCGTAGTTTTTTATGATAAAGAGTATATTCCAAATCGCAGTGATATTGAATTAAGAATTCCGGTTATGTATGAGGACAATAAAGGCGTATTACAAGAGTGCGAAATAAAAAAGCTAAATCAGCATCAACTCGTTACTACTATGCATTATGGCAGCTATGACTATATAGGCTATGCTTATATGGCATTAGAAGAGTGGGTGGAAAGCAATGGCTATATAATAGATAGTCACCCATATGAAGTCTATATAAAGGGACCTGAATGTGATTGTTTAGTAGAGGAGTATGTTACACAAATTTGTTTTTTAGTTACGAAAATAGAATGAGAATAAGGATTGACATTAACATTATGTCAATCCTTATTCTATATATGTAAGCAAT
>NZ_JBFPJI010000337.1:0-3362 GCF_040838205.1 Bacillus sp. S4 | reverse complement strand
TGATAACATATAGCTATCATTAAAACATGAAAGGATAAAAACAAATGACACAAAAACATGCTAATTTTCTATTAGCTACAGTCTCTATAGGTTGGGGGACATCTTATATTTTTATGAAAATTCTTGCGGATACAGTTTCTCCCTTTACAGTAGTAGCTTTACGATTTGGGATTGCATTTCTGATTATGATTTTAATAGCTAACAATAAATTAATTAATTTTAATATTAAATTATTATATTACAGCGCAATTGTTGGAATATTATTATGCGGGATTTTTATATCACTTATGTATGGAATGAAAACGACATCTGCTTCTTCAGCCGGTTTTTTAACAAGTACAACTGTAATATTAGTGCCTGTTTTACAAACACTAATTACAAGGAAACTACCACGAAAAGAGGTAATATGCGGAGTAATAACTGTTTCTATCGGTTTAGCACTCCTTACTATTAAAGATGATTTTACATTTGCACTGGGATCTCTATTTTGTTTGGTAGCTGCTTTTCTCTATGGCATACACATTATAGTTACAAACTATTTTGTTCAAAAAGTGGATGCACTTCAACTAGGAATTTTCCAACTTGGTTTTGCATTTCTATTTGCCCTCATAGGGAATTTCATATTTGAAACACCTGTACTACCCAACGGAGTAATAGAGTGGTCCGCAATACTTGGTTTAGCAATTATTTGCTCTGCTTATGGTTTTGTGATACAGCCAATTGCTCAAAAATATACTACTCCTGAAAGTACAGGATTTTTATTTTCTCTCGAACCAGTTTTTTCAGCAGTATTTGCCTTTATCTTTCTAAATGAAAACATGGGGGGCCAAGAATATTTAGGTGCTTTGCTCATTCTGTCCGGTGTATTAATTGCAAATACATCATTTAAAAAACAAATTGTATCAAAGGAGATGTAAGAATGAATATTTTAATTATCTACGCTCATCCAGAGCCGAAGTCTTTTAATGGAGCATTAAAGGACCTAGCTGTTTCAGAATTAACTTCTTTAGGCCATCAAGTCAAAGTATCAGATTTATATGCTATGAACTTCAAAGCTGTTGCCGATAGCAACGACTTTATCCAGCAGGAAAATAAAGAGTTCTTAAAATATGCAGTAGAACAAAAACAAGCAACTAAGACAAACAATTTTTCTGCCGATATTCAAGCGGAACAAGAAAAACTTCTTTGGGCAGACTTTGTTATTTTCCAATTCCCATTATGGTGGTATTCTACTCCTGCCATTTTGAAAGGGTGGTTTGATAGAGTATTTGCTTCTGGATTTATTTATTCAAGGGACGAAAGATATGATACAGGTAAACTGAAAGGCAGAAAAGCGATGTTGTCTACTACAACAGGTTCTCCTAAACATGCTTATACGCCATATGGGATGGATGGGGATATGCATGAGAAGATACTTTATCATATTAATCATGGCATGCTTTATTTTTCTGGTTTAGAGCCTGTTGAACCATTTATTGCCTGGACACCATCCCATAATGAAGAAGACCGAAAACGGTACTTAGAGGAATATAAAAAACGTTTACAAAACATTTCTGATATTCCTTCTATTCCGTATCACCCTTCTTCTCATTATGACGAAAATCATCAACTAAAGATGGAGTATAGGTAATACATTAGTAATCACTAAAAATAGTCAATTTCCTTTAAATGAAAAGAAAGTGAATGCTATACAAAACATGGTTATAGAGCATCCAAAATCGCCAGTAAATAAAGGAAATATTATTTGCAAATTAATTGAACACGGGCATATTGCACTCACTAAGCAAAGTTTTACAGAAACTCGGCATGGAAAGAAAACTAAAAAAGAGAAAACGGAGAAACAATATCATCAAATACTTAAAGATAAATTTAATATTTTTTAGAAAAACAACATGAAGAAAGTTAAGCATAAGCTTTTATAGCTCGCTGCTCTCTCGTTTGTAGAATAGTCAGGGGTACTTGTATTTTTCTCTTTTTTCTTAAACATGTTTACTATTTATAAATTAAATGTTAGTTTTACAAAACATACAAAATGTTAAACTTACAGAAGCCATTGATATCATGCGCAAATGCTGATATCAATGGCTTTTGGTATAGATATGTAGTAATCATTCTTTTAAATAATTAAAAGGCATAAGCTCTTAAATTTATCTTTCTTGTCCATCTGTTTGATTGGCTTGGAACTCCATTTTTAGCGCAATACTATCCCCTTGGAACACGTTCTGATCTGTGCCGTTGTCTTCAAATACAAACTTTATCCAAAACCAATCCATTTTCCCAGGTTTTAATCCCCCTGTTTCAGTCCACTTAGAATGAAATACTTTTTTGGAGGCAATCTCTGGGCTTTGTGATTTTAGTTCTGCAAGAGTTGTCTCGTATACAGGGCTTTTTGCAGGATCCCAATCCAAAAGAAATTGTACTTTAATATGTTTACCGAAATCTTCTGTAGTGTTATTTTGTTTTAAATCGTTTACAGTATAGTCTATTTTCATCATGATATCTTTAATATCTAATGTACCACTATTTTTTAAATTGAATTTCTTTAATATTTTGTCCCCAGGTTTTAAATTTTCTAAGTTAAGTGAAGTAGTTGGTTGCATAGCTAAATCCAATGTACCTGCAGCAAATGAATTATTTGTCACCACTTGATCGCTAAAATATGCATATGTTCCCCCACCAATTAAAGATAAGCCAAGAGCGGCTGAAAACACTCCAACACCTAATTTCTTTTTCAATGACATTTTTTGTTCCTCCCATATCATTTTTATAATCTTTCTCCCTAATCAACCGAAAAGGTCCCCTTAATACAGATATAACATGAATTGTGAAAAAATTATATTAAAAGCAGAAAATTCCTTATTGAGAAAATTATGTTATTATCTATCTTCTGTAAATGAAACGTCCCAAAAATAGAAAAGTTGAATTTATAATTATCAAAACCTCTGCCAAAAACAAATTAATATTAACTACCCTTTATGATTAGAATTATTTATTTCTTCAGGAGTATTCTAATACTTCAAAAGGTACGCCTTATGGAATAATCTCTTTATCCCACTTAAAGCACTTCATAAGGTGTCCAACCATAATTTTGAAACACAAAACAATAAATACCACCTTTTGAAGTAATTTTTATCGATTAGGCAGTTTTCCAAAACACAATTAAACAACGTGAATTCCATATTTATAGGGACTCACGTTGCTTCTTTTAAAACTATTATCTTAGTATTTATAAACATACATATCTTTACAGAGAGAGCATCTAGCAAAATTATATATCAATCAATAATATAAAAAGATCCCCTCCACCTGAACTGTACCCTATAAAATGGACAGTTTAATAAAAAAGCCCTGAAAAATCAAGC
>NZ_JBFPJI010000336.1:0-3370 GCF_040838205.1 Bacillus sp. S4 | reverse complement strand
TAATTGAAGTGGGTACGCTATAATGAAATTTTTAATAAAAACCGAAAAATAAATTGAAACGAATGAGTCACCATGTAATCCATTATGTAAATACATCATAGCCATTCCGTAAAATGACATAAAGAAAACCATTCCAATTACCATCGCTGTTGCCATCGCAATAATCATGTTTACTTTTTTTGATTTATCAAATGGTAGTGCAAATACAATTTTTTTCGCACACGGTCCAACGATACATATTTCAATTAATAGCGCAATAATAAATCCAATTATTAGTTCTAATGCGATCTCCTTAATATGAATTGACCCTCCTGCTCCATTCATTAATAAATTGTAAAACGTCATAACTATAACCATCCCTAGGCACATCATCATACCGAATTGGAGGTTTTCCTTTCTTGTTGTTGGCAATTTCTATCATCCTTTCTGTTTAAGTCTTTGTCATTATATCGATATCGAAAACCTCTTCGTAAGTGAACAATTTGTGAACGTTTTTTGAAACCGTTTCAAATACCTCCCCTACTTTTCACTCAAATCTACTTAACTTACTTTATAACTTTCTATTTGTAGAGGTTTTATATATTTAAATGTTGAATTACTAAATTTATGACACTTACCATAGGAGGTTTAACATGAATGAATCTGAATTTTACTCATATCACATCGTTACAAAAAATAAAATGAAACTTGGACAAACAATCCACTTTGACAAAAATCAAACTAATACCTTATATCACTTCTTTTTTGAAAGAGAACAATTAATTTCTAACAGTGAAGATTCTATTCAAATTTTAAAAAATCATTATACAAATGAAGAATTACATATAAATAATGAAAATGCTAGAGTAGTTATGAATTATATAGATCAAACAATTAGAGCGGTTAGAGAAACGATTGTAGAAATGGTTAGACTGCAAGAATTTCCTGAATATCCTTCAAGGTTGTCTTGCTTATATGCTTCCAAAAGCTATGAAGATGCTTTGAAATGGAAAGCGCTATTTGATTCTTACAATCGAGAAGTTTTGCAGATTGTTAAACTACGAGTGATCGGTAGTTCTTTTGAAGGTGACGGAAATCTTTTACCGAAAGAAGATGGTATTCCTTTCGCTCAAAAAATTGAACAGGCTAGAGAGTATTGGAAAGGAAACGTTAGAAATGAACTTCCTGAGCTATTAATTAATGGAAAAATTGAAGTGGTAGAAATTATCGATGATTTTTCCTCAATTAATATTTAATTAACAATTAAATATTATAGGATGGAGATTAAAATGATGAAAAAAGTATACTTCAATCACGACGGTGGTGTAGATGATTTAATTTCACTATTTTTATTACTGCAGATGGACAATGTGGAACTGACTGGAGTCTCTGTTATTCCAGCAGATTGCTATTTAGAACCAGCAATATCTGCAAGTCGTAAAATTATCGATCGCTTCGGAAAAGGTAATATTGAAGTAGCAGCGTCAAACTCTCGTGGGAAAAATCCATTTCCAAAAGACTGGCGGATGCATGCATTTTATGTAGATGCTTTACCAATTTTAAATGAGTCTGGGAAAGTTGTAACACCCGTAGCAGCTAAACCTGCACATCATCATATAATAGAGACTCTTCTACAAACTGATGGAAAAACAATTTTATTATTTACAGGGCCCCTGACTGACCTTGCCCGTGCATTATATGAAGTACCTGTAATCGAAGAAAAAATTGAACGTCTCGTTTGGATGGGCGGCACATTTCGTACTGCGGGAAATGTACATGAGCCAGAACATGACGGAACAGCCGAATGGAATTCATTTTGGGATCCCGAAGCAGTATCTCGTGTTTGGGATGCTAATATAGTAATTGATTTAGTAACTCTAGAAAGTACTAATCAGGTTCCACTAACTGTAGACGTACGTGAACGTTGGGCAAAAGAGCGAAAGTATATTGGTGTTGACTTCCTTGGTCAATGCTATGCAATGGTCCCTCCTCTCGTTCACTTTTCAACTAACTCTACCTACTATTTGTGGGATGTATTAACTACTGCATTTGTTGGAAACACTGATCTCGTAAAAACACAAATGATTACTAGTATCGTTCATACATACGGACCCAGCCAAGGACGTACAGTGGAAACTGCTAACGGAAGACCAGTAAATGTCGTTTATGATGTGAAACGTGATGCATTCTTTGAATATATTACTGAATTAGCTAAAAAAGCTGCTAATCACAACCAGTGTTGAAAGCCGTATAAACCCAGGTGATGAGCCAGCCAAAAAATTTAGAAATTGGTTGGAACTTAATATTTAATTTTTAAAAAGAGTATTGAATTAAATTTCAATACTCTTTTTGTGCAGTTTAATGCTATTTGATTAGAGTTGTGTTTTACAGATTATCCATCTCGTAACCATTGACAAAATACGTTATTGTTTCTAGTTCATCCTCATTTAATTCTCTATCTAGCTCTTGTTTATACGCCGCCTTTATCTTCTCTTCATCGCCTTTATGAGTTTCCGTATAAGTTCCTACTGTTTTTAGCAAATGAATTTCTTGTGAAAACTCATCCCGATTTATAGCTGTCCCATGGGAAAGAATATATGTCTCAGCATCAAATTTCTCTAATTCTTGTATCAGTTTAAACGTTCGTTTCGTTGTATAGTTCCGCTTTGCAGAAAAGATATCTGCATATATACAGTCTCCTAAAAACAAAATCTTTTCTTCTTTAATATAAATAACAACAGAGTCATGAGAATGGTCTCCGCCCACATGCTCTAACACACATGTCACATCACCAAGGTCTAATTCAAGTTGTTTCTGAAAGGTTAAGGGCGGCGGAAGAATTTGAATATTTCTTGGTTTTTCACTGAACTCTTTTTTTATACAGTCCGCACAAAATTCAATTTCTGTACCTTCTTTCACTCGTGCGTCCAATGCCTCATCCGACCACTCATAAGAAACAAGTGTGTTCATCTCTTTTTTTGTTTCAAAATGTGCGATAGACAATGCATTTTGTAATACAGGCAATCCAAAAATATGATCCCAGTGCCAATGCGTTAATGCTACAAAATCAGGATTTGAGATATTTTGTTCTTTTAGCATTTCTAAAAACAATTGTGTATGTGCTTCTGAATTACCTGCATCTATCATCAAAGTCTTTTCTTTTCCAACTACCATTCCTAAGATAGGTCTATCAGTCTCGGAAACGGGTGTCATATACCAAAATGCGTTTCCTATTTTTTTAATTTGCTGCATAACTATTGCCTCCATTTTATGACTGTGTAAAAATTCCCAGCCGAGAAATTTCTTTATTCTTTATTTTGATTACTAGTAAATAACAATGTCAGAAATGAAATCATTCTACATTTTTTATTATCTAGTGAAATACAAATAC
>NZ_JBFPJI010000335.1:0-3391 GCF_040838205.1 Bacillus sp. S4 | reverse complement strand
AGACTATAGTAAATAAAGCTGCTAGACCGATAAATAATATGGAATACAATGGATTTTTATAAATAAAAAATACACTGATTCCAAAAAAAATCAAACTAAAAGAAAATATAACATCTTTTATAATCAATAAAACCCATCGTTTCCCCACACGTACATTTATGAATCTCGTCAACAACGATAGCATAAATCGAAAAACAGTAAAGAAAATCCAGAACAGTACGATTTGTATAATTGTCGCTCCCATACTTTTCATCAATATAGGCAGCATAATGAATACTACAATTGCGTTCGTTATTGCAATCCGAATTAACGTATATATCATGCCAATCTTCATTAACCTTCGCATATGATTTGGGTACGAAATTAAAAATAAGCTATCTGCCTGTTCAAAGAATGAGCGAACTCCTCTTGAAAATGTAACAAAGTAAAATGCAAGTAAACCTAATCCGAAATAAACGGTCTCTTCCATTGATAGTTCTTTTACCCATAATGAACGATAATACATTCCAATAAATATAAGTGCGGGAATAATAATATATAATGCTACTGTCCAATCTGTTACAGAACGAATCGCTTTCCATTTTCTTTGCAATTCATGACGTAACCTTTTATTAAACGGTTGTTTAATCATTTTGTTCCCGCCTTACAATTGCATCGAAACAATCTAACAGTGTACTTCCTGGCATTTCTGCTAACGATTGGATCGCCTCTAAATGTCCATCTGCTACTAACGTACCTTGCGAAATGAGTAAAAATCTTTCACAAATTCTTTCAGCTGTATCCAGTACGTGCGTACAAAGTAAAATTCCGGCTCCTCGCTCTTTTTCTTTATATAAGTAATTCAAAAATTCTTTCGTAGCTACTGGATCTAAACCGATAAAAGGCTCATCAATAATATAAAAATCTGGCTCTGTTAAAAATGCTAATATTAGCATCGATTTTTGTTTCATACCTTTTGAAAACTTTGATATGTATTCGTGTATATGTTTTTCCATTCGAAACGTATGTAATAATTCCCTTGCTTTGCCCTCCCAATTTCCCTCTTCATTTCCACAGGCAGCCATTAACAATTCAATATGCTCCCATAAAGTTAAATAATCATAATAAGTGGGATGCTCCGGTACATATGCATATGGATTTTTCTTTTCACCAAACGAGATTTCACCATCCGTATTGACAAGCAAACCGAGTATCGATTTAATTGTCGTACTCTTTCCTGCGCCATTCGCACCAATAAGAGCAACTAACTCGCCTTTTTCAATTGCAAATGCAATATCATGAACTGTCTTTTCACCAATTTCATATCCGGCTGAGCGGATATTCACCTCTAGCATAATACTTACCTTCTTTCCATTTACATTACAATCAAGGGAAATTATAGCATATTTTCTCGTGACATTGTTCTGAACAGTTTGCTATTAAGGCAGGAAAAAACATATTTTAGCAGAATATTTAATGTTTGGTGTTTTTATATTTATTAAATGAAGTTGAACATATTTTAATGGCTTACGCAGAACAATTAGCAAAAGAGCATAACTGTATTGGTACTTGGCTTGTTAGTGGAATGAACCGCAAAGAAGCACACCCCTTCTATGAAAAATTGGGCTATGAAGTAAATGGGTATCGATTTGTAAAACATTTTTAAACTACTGGTACAAAGAAAGGACTGTAACTATGAAAAACATTGAAGCTATTTTCATTGATCGTGACGGAACAATTGGCGGTGATACTACAATACATTATCCAGGTTCTTTCACATTATTTCCTTTTACAAAGGAATCTTTACAAAAGTTAAAAGCTCAAAATATTAAACTATTCTCTTTTACGAATCAACCAGGTATCGCGGATGGAAAAGCAACTGCGAATGATTTTGTGCAAGAATTAAAAGGGTTTGGTTTTGATGATATTTACCTTTGTCCTCATAAACATGGTGGCGGATGTGAATGCCGCAAACCGAGCACAGGTATGCTCCTGCAAGCAGCAGAAAAACATAGGCTTGATTTAACAAAATGCGCTGTAATCGGTGATCGCTGGACTGATATTGTTGCTGGTGCAAAAGTAAATGCAACAACAATATTAGTTCGAACTGGTGCTGGATATGATGCTTTACATACGTTCCGAGACAAATGGGCACATATTGAACCGAATTACATTGCAGAAAACTTTGAAGACGCTACAAATTGGATTTTAAATCATCAATAAAAAAATTAAATGAGACGTCTTCACTTTGAAAACGTCTCATTTAACTATATATATTTCAAAAAGTTAATTCATAATGGAAATAACGATTATCTCTCAAGTATCCATTTTCAGCGTATAATCGCTGAGCTGATAAATTATCAATCTCTGTTTGTAATTTTACACCTTTTGCGCCATTTTCTAAGGCGAATTCTTTAGCAGCTTCTAATAATTTTTTACCTGTTCCGGCTCCGCGCTTTGCCTCTTGTACAAACAGATCATTTAAAATCCATAATTCTTTCATCGAAATGGAAGAAAATGAAGGATATAGTTGCGTGAATCCAATATATTCACCGTCTTCAACTGCGACGAAAATAATGGATTCTTTTCTCTCGATTCGATTTCGTAAAAACACTTTTGCTCCTTCAATATCGGAATCTTGTCGATAAAATACTCGATAGTTATTAAAAACAGATGCTAGTCCATCTAAATCTGCAATTGTTGCTTCATATATTCTCATTTTACTCCATTCCCCTTCCAATACTGTTTCATAATATCTGTTGCCCATTTAGGCTGCTTTATTTCTTCCCTCGGTATAAATTCTTTCATAACAGGCTTAATATCCAATATAGGTGTACCATCGATTGCGTCTAATCCTTCAACAACAATTGTTTTTCCATCTCTTCTTATCACATTAACAATTGTCGCTCCTATTCGGTTCGGACGATTTTTTCCACGCTGTGCAAAAATCCCTACTTTCGGATACTTACTATTATTTCTAGGGTGTCTAGCAGAATACTGAATTTGTTCATCTGTTACTTTATGAAAATAGAAAATAACTTCAATATGAGAAAACTCTTCGATCCCTTGTATACTTTCCTCTGTAAACGACTCGCTTAAAGTAATAAGTGATCTTACTTCTCCCCACTCATCATCCGCAATTTCCATTCTTTCATTATGTACAAATGCGATTGGTCGAACTGAAAACATCCGCATTCCCCCTTAAATGTAACCACTTACATTATAAGATATTTTCTGAATGTTTTCCACACATACGATTGTTGTTTACATAATAAAATTATATATTATTTTTACTTCTTCATTTATCATTTTGTAATACTCAGTAGATGACTCCCAGCTCATTCCACCAATAAGACCTATTAATTTCATATATTCACCTTTAAGATAATATTTTTTTAGTCAACACTAATAC
>NZ_JBFPJI010000026.1:0-25599 GCF_040838205.1 Bacillus sp. S4 | reverse complement strand
CTGAATATAATTATATACGAATAATGTAAAATCATTGTTAATCTTTTGTTTCGTATTGTAAATTTTCACGGTTCGTTTACAATCAATAGATGATAGTCTTTCTAATTTGCATCGCTTGTACATATATATGAAAATAGAAAAGAGTAGGCGGTGATATAGTATGAAAAAAAAGTATATTATTATGGCTCTAGCTGTTGTTCTCTTAGTTTATTTAGCAAACAGTAATCCGGGTAAGGGAGAATATACGGATTGGGCAGCAAAACAATTTATGAAGCGTAATGATGTGAGTAAGAAGTTAGAAGAGGTTGAGAAAGAAAATAAAGAGGGTATACTTGGCGACTTAGCATCAGCGGGAAAGAAATTGGCAAATAAGTATGTTGAACCACAAGTTGGATTATTAATCGAACATTATACAAAGCGAAATGATTATATTTTCTTCTCAACATATACGACAGAGTTTGATTTAGGCGGAGAGAATTATAAGTATGTTTGTGTTGGTTTTTCAAACATCTTTATTCCAATTGAAATGCCGAAGAAAAAAGACGAATCTGCAAAATAATGCAGATTCGTCTTTTTGATTTACGGAGTGATCTGAACCTCAGATACATTTTTTTCTATGAGGCGAGCTCCTTTTTTACGAGTATTTTCACCAATTGATGAAAATACAGATGAAGAAAGAATGGTATCCATTGCTTGATTTACGACTAGTTCATTTACTGGTGTAATGGGATTATCGATAGAAAAGACAACTGTTTTTCCATCTTCTTTTACGAAAACTAACTCTAGTACTTGCATGCTTTATTCCCTCCTTTTTAATTACAGGTTAGAAAGATCTGACGTGCTTACAAGTTGTACAGCGTGAAGTGATGATTGTTGTAGTGAAGCAAGAGCGCGTGCTACTTCATGTACTTTTCCTAAATCTGCATTTGTTTTCACACGTTTGAACTGCTTGTTCTTAAAAACTGTTTTACCGTTTTTGTCTAATCCTCCGTTTAATACAAGGCGTAAAGTTAAATCCATTACGATTGTTTCAATTGCCATGTTTATCACCCCCTTTCACTTTATAAATAGGTGGTAAATGTCATGTTTTGGCGTGAAATTTTTTCTTTTTTTTGGTACTCTTAAAAGACTAAGAGAGGAGCTTTCGGGAGAATGAATCGTAAATGGTTATTTTGGATTCCTGTATTACTATGGATGGGGATTATTTTCTATTCTTCAGCACAGCCATATAAAAAACAGGATATGCGCTCGGATATTGAGCAATATATAAATGTTGAGTTTGTGAAAGAGCATTTTTCATGGGTATCTATCGATTATGGCGGAGGTACGCCTGTTAGTATTGCAAATAAAGGTGTAGGTGGATTTGTTGAGTTTTTCCTACGTAAAGGTGCTCATTTTATGGTGTTCTTTATGCTCGGTTCATTGACGTATTATGCTTTTCATCGATCGGGTTATTCGAGAAAAAGATGCTTTGCATACGCCCTCCTTTTCGTTGCCGGGTATGCAACATTTGATGAAATTCATCAATGGTTTACGGGAGACCGTACACCGATGTGGCAAGATTCATTGCTTGATACGTGCGGCGGGTTAACAGGAATTATAATAAGCAATTGGTTTTGGCATAGAAAAAGGAGCTAATCTCAGTTAGAGATTTGCTCCTTTTTCATGTATCCACCTTATACGCCAAGTAATTCTTTTAGTTCGTCTGTTGATAGCTCGGTCATCCAACTATCGCTTGTAATGACGGCGTTGTTTAATGATTGTTTTCGTTCTAACATTTCATCAATCTTCTCTTCAAGTGTTCCTGTTGTAATAAGTTTATGAACGTGAACGAAGCGTTTTTGACCGATGCGATAAGCACGGTCTGTTGCTTGGTTTTCTACAGCTGGATTCCACCAACGGTCATAGTGAATGACATGGTTGGCAGCAGTTAAGTTTAATCCTGTTCCGCCGGCCTTTAATGATAAGATGAAGATGTCATACGTTCCGTTTTGGAACTGCTCAATCATCTTGTCACGCTCTTTCTTCGGTACGCTCCCGTTTAAGAAGAGGACGCGCTGACCGAATGTTTCTTCTAACATACTTTTTAGCATGTTCCCCATGCCAATGTACTGAGTGAAGATTAAGCAACTTTCATTTTGGTCTTTTATATTTTCGATGAGCTCCATTACCGTTTTTGTTTTCATAGAGCGCTCGACGATATTTTGTGGTTCTTCTTCTTTCAAATAAAGGGCTGGATGGTTACAAATTTGTTTTAGCTTGTTCAGCATAAGTAATATAAATCCGCGTCTTTCAATTCCGCTTAATCCTTCTACATTTTGCAATGTATCTTGAACAAGTTGTTCGTATAAGGAAGCCTGTTCACCAGTTAGTGAACAATAAGCTTTCTGTTCTTGTTTATCTGGTAAGTTTAATGCGACTGTTTGATCTTTCTTCGTACGACGCAGTAAAAACGGCGAGATAAACCGCTGAACTTGCTGGATTTTTCCTTCATCGCGGTCCTTTTCAATCGGTGTGACGAAGCGGCGCTGGAATTGTCCTAAGCTTCCGAGATACCCATGATTGATAAAGTCGAAAATAGACCAAAGCTCAGCAAGTCGGTTTTCCATCGGTGTACCGGTCAAAGCAATTTTATGATTTGCTTGTAAGTTTCTTACTGCTTTCGACTGTTTCGTATGTGGGTTTTTTATATTTTGTGCTTCGTCTAAAATAACAGCGTCCCAGCATAACGTACTAAGTTCTTCTTCATCAAGCTGAGCTAATGCATAAGAAGTTAATATAACATCTGCTGATTGAAGAAAATCTTTAAATGACTCATCCTTAGCTCGGTTACTACCATAGTGTAACTGAACACGTAAACTTGGTGCGAAACGCTCAAATTCTTTTTGCCAATTTCCAAGGACTGATGTTGGTGCCACAATTAATGCAGGACCTGTTTGGAGATTGTTTTCTTTAGCGTATAGTAAGTAAGTTATCGTTTGAATACTTTTTCCAAGTCCCATATCATCGGCTAATAATGCCCCAAATCCAAGCTTTCGTAAGTATAGCAACCATTCAATCCCGTGTTGTTGATACGGGCGGAGTGTTGCTTGTAGCGAAGATGGTGTATCTACTTTTGGAATATCTCCAATGTGCAGAAGCTTTTGGAAAAGTTCTTCATAATATCCATCTAGTTCGATTTCAATATCGCTAAACGGACTATCGTCTTCTACAATTTCTGTTTCCGCCGTGCTAGATAAATGTTGCTGCAACACGTCTTTCATTTCTAGTCCATATTTATCGGCACGGTGCATTAGTTTTCTTACTTCTTCAATAAAGGCAGGATCAAGTCTCATCCATTGACCATTTAAATTGAAAAGACGCTTGTTCTGCTCAACGAGTTCGAAAAATTCGCTTTCTGATAAATCAATTCCGTCCGTTGAAATGCGCCAGTCGAAATTAACGAGCGTATTCATACCGAAGAAAGACTGTGTTTGTGCTGTACTTTGCTTCAGCTGTACACGTAACCTTGGTTTTGTTGCTTTTAAATTTTGCCACCATGATGGTAGTAGAATTGTAATACCTGCTGCGAGTAATTCATTGCTTGCTTCGGTTAAGAAGTTCCAAGCTTCCGTTTCAAAGAGTTCTTCTCGGAACTTGTCGTCCTCTTTTAGCCACGGTACGAGCTTACTGAATCCTTCTTGTGTTTCAAGAATCCGTTCTTCGTAATCGTGCCATCGTTTTGGCAAGGAATCGATACTTTCATATACATATATGCGATGCGCACCACGTTTTGGTGTAACGATTGTTTCAAGCTTCCACATTTCAAGTTCTTCTTGCGGTTCTTGTAGTCTTAAGCCGACTGTAAATGGAAGGTCATCTTCAATGTAACCAATTTTTCGAAGCCAATCTTCTTCATGTAGTGCTGCTTCCAATTGCCTTTTCGTAAAGTCGTAATGTTCATATAGTCTCTTTGCATCTTCCCATCCGTCATTTGAGCGAGCATCTTGCAAAATACTTTCGTTCACAGCGGCAGAGAAAAGCGATGCTAACATGTCATCTTCAATTGAGGTATTCTGAACTTTCCAAGATGGCTGCTGAGACCAATGCTTCATGTCAGGTGCGAAGCTGCCGCTGACGAAAGCGTCCCATAATTCACTTGCGTCCTTTGTAAGTGCCGTAATAGGACCGTTCATTTGCATATTTGCAAATGAATTCATCGGTTTATTTGCGATGTATTCAAATGCCTGTGCATTCGTTAACATAACGCCTTGTTTTCCCTCATACGTTGCTTCTTTTAAAAACGTTCCGTAGAAGGAAGTAGAGTGCCATGCGAATGCATTTTTTTTCCAAGTTGCTACGGATAAGAGCGTACCGCTATCATCTTCTCCCCAAAGGAACCAACCTTGACTAACGTGCTGGAGCCTAATTGTTACTTCAGTTTGTATGATCATCGATTAATTTTCCTCTCCGTAATTCCTCTTGTAGTGCACGCAGACGTGAATGTAAGTTAGCGATATGAATAATGAAAGCATCCCATTCATCAGTTCGCTTCAGTCGTTTATAAAGCATACGTAATTTCTTTAAGTAACGAACGGCACGTTTATATGATTTGCGATTTCGCTCTTCAATTGCTTCCATTGCGGCATGGTGATAAAGAGGAAGTGCTGCTTCGGGCGCTTCTTTTTCAATATCTTTCAATGGTTCTTTCAAAAGTTCGATTACTTCGAATCCATACAAGAGCTGAAGTTCCGTCCATGCATGGTATTGTTTCTTCGCTAGTACGTATTGTTCATAATTTGTGAAACTATACGGTAATAGTTCTTGTAAAATCATTTCTAATCCCGCTTGTTCATTCGTATGCGTTGCATATGTCTCATACATCATCACAAATAATCGAACGATATCTTGTATGAAGACGGTATTCTCTTGTTCCGTTATCGTTTCTTTTACTTGTTTATAAGTAAAGGAAAGCCAGCTTTTAGCACGGTCCCACTGCATCGCACTTAATAACTCTTCTAACCAATAGAAGTAAAGGCTCACAACAGAAGCAGGCTGTTTTTTGAGTAATTCCATTGCCGATAAGTCTTCATTATTTAAAAAGAGCAGATGAGAAGATGCTAATGCTTTGGAAAGTGGATTGATTTTAGCATCGATTCGTTTTTCTTCTTCTTGTAGCTGCTCTTCTGTTCTTAACAGTTCACCCCATACGTGACGATAAATGAAGAATCGCTCTTGTGTATAGGCATCGGTAGAGAAGAATGCTTCATGTATGAGCCGAGCTGTTTCTTGTAAAATCGGTTTGGATTCTTCTGGAATCTCCTCTGTTTTTAGGTCCCTAACGGTAGATTCAACTTTATCAACGAATAGGCGAACGACGTTAACTGGTTGGTGATAAGAATATAGTTTGTTTGCTTCAAATTCTTGAATTTCTTCTAATAATTTTTGAAAGCAATAAAGTGCCGCGTGCAACTTAAATAATTCATGAATAGCAACGATGCGCGGAGCTTTCCGCTCTAATTTTGTATAGAAGTCTGTAAAAAGACTCATAAGAAAATACATTTGTTTATAAGTGAGCCGCGCTTGTTCTTTTTTAAATGATTCATATTCATTTTCAAAGTATGTTTGCCAACTTTTATAATCCATTTCTTCAAAAGCTGATGATTGCAATACTTGTCGTGCAGTTCGAATAGGAGGAAGAGAAGGTTTTGTATTATTTTTGAATAAAGTTAATACATCTCCTACCTGCCCAAAACTAGAAGCTGCAGATAGTAACACAGCAAGCATATGCTGACATTGCGTTGGTGCGAAGCAATCGCAATAGCTTTCAGTGACATTACGAATCGGGATGTGAACGCTATATACACTGCCTTCAGCATTTACAGTTCCGGATAGTGTATAGCCATCAAAGTCAACGTTATAGACAACACCACTACGATATAGGTGCCGAGCTGTAGCGACATGCTCCTGATCAGCAACTTGCTGTGGATCAAGCCCTTGAACGAATTCATTCGCAATCATCATAATTTCATCTTTCGTAATTGAGTCTTGCAGCATAATATTCCTCCGTACACAGATTTCTTTCCTTTACCATTATAAACAAAAAATGCTCAAAACAGAAAAAATGAAATTCTGATTACAAAAAAGGATGTTGCCTAGTTGAACTTTCCTACTAGGAACATCCTTTTTGGGAATTAAGAGCGTGATTCTTGTAATACCGCTTTTACATATGGATCATGTAATATTTGTTTTATAATTGGTAACATGTTTTGCTCGAATGGAATATCAATAGGGAATGGCTTTTGAGAGCCTGGTTTTATTCCGTATTGTACGAGTTTGTAATGTGTATTTTCTTCAGACTTGAGCACAATTAATTTATAGCGATTGTCATCGTTTGTTAGCGAGAAGTCAATTGCGATTGCATCATATGTTACATCATCTTTATATATGTACGGTTTTGGTGTACCGACCCAGTCTACTTTTGCTTGTATATTCATGGACATAACCCCCTTATAGCTATTATAAAAAAATAAAAGCCAGCTCTCAATAAAGAGAACCGGCTGTAATTTAGCAGTCATTGGTTATTTTAAAATTTTCACTTTAACAGTTTTGCGTCCCCATTTTTGAGAAGCGCTATCTGATCCAAGTAGAACGTCGATACGGTTACCTTTAATTGCACCGCCAGTATCACCAGCGATTGCTTCTCCATAACCTTCAACCCATACTTTAGATCCTAATGGGATTACTTTCGGGTCAACAGCGATCATTTTCATGTTTGGGTTCGCTGTTAGGTCATGACCCATTGCAGTTAATACACGGCCGCCGTATGTGCCACCGTTTTCGCTCGGATGAGCTGTATATGCTGTAGCTACAACTGTTAACTCACGACCATTAGAAGGTTCGCTAGTTTCAGCAGCTTTCACAGCAGGCTTAGCAGCTGTTTTTACTGGTGCAGGTGCTTGAGCCTTAGCTGGCGCTTTAGCAGGAGCAGGCGTTTCTTGTTTCTCGATAACAGGTGCTGTACCTGTTAAGAAAGGAACATGAACATAAGCCGTTTTCCCGTTATATTCAAATTGTAACCACTCATTTTGTACTTGGTTCGTTGTTTCGATCATATCGTCTTTCTTAAGCGTTCCAAGAATTTCTGAGTTTGTGTTCGCTTCAGCACGTACATTTAATACGTTAGCTGTTACATAGTAAGAGTTCTTTGTAAACTCTGTACTTACGAATGCGTCTTTACCATCTAATTTGATTTGTGACCATCCGTTTTCTGTATTTAGAACATCTAATTTATGACCATTCTGTAATTTACCGACAACTTTTGATTCAGTAGTAGGGTTTTCTCGTACATTTAGTACGTCTGTTTTTACAACAGTTTCTGCGTTAGCAGATGCGGTGAAAATCCCAAGACCAAAAACTGCTGCTGTTGCTATTCCAATTAATTTTTTCATGATAGCCTCCATTGCGTTTGTTTTCGTGTCCTCATTATAGCAACAGATTTTTTCGGATTTTGGGAAAACACACAATTACAAACCATTCGTAATAAGTCGTTAACAATTTGTAATATAGCTAGAATTAGAGGGAAGCGTTTTTCACTCCGTACTTTTAGTAGGTTTATAGTTATAGTCAAAATTTTTACTACAACATTTTTTTCAGTGGAGATAAAAGTATTGCTAACGTGTTACAAAATGATTACTATACAGTTACATTCCTTGAGTATTTTACCGTTTTATGGGTAATATAGTTATATAAACATAAACATCTCGTTTGTGAAGTTATAAACACGCGCTATATACTAGCAAAAAAACCGCATAATTGTTACAAGAAGAAAGGGTTATAAAGAATAAATCTGCCCTTTTTTAAAACTGTAACACATCCTTTTTTGGGAAAATCTCTTCCCATCCGCATTTTTCTCACACAATTTGACAGTAGTATTCCAATCTTGTAGCTCTTGCAGAGTGAAAAGGTTGTACGGAAGGTAAGGCTGTCCATAAGAACTCTAATTGGTGAAGGCAAACTTGAGAGAGCCGAAAGAAAATCACCACAAAAAACTATGGTTTTCTATCCGATTTAACACATCGGAATTTATGATATTCACAAGAAATGAAACATACGAAGGGGGATTTGATGAGGAAACTGACGAAAACATTTATTGTCTCATTAACATTATGTATTACATTTACATTTTGGGGGATTATTCCCGAATCTATTATTGGAAAAGGTAGCTTAGGAAATGTAACGACTGCAATTCAAGCTGCGTTAGTTAGTAAGTTTGGATGGTTCTATATTATTTCCGTTTCTATTTTCTTAGGAATTGCTATTTTCTTAATTGTTTCTAAGTACGGTTCGATTCGTTTAGGTAAAGATGATGATGAACCTGATTATAGTTATATGACATGGTTTGCTATGTTATTTAGTGCCGGTATGGGAATCGGTTTGGTTTTCTGGGGCGTTGCAGAACCATTGAATCATTTATACACACCTCCGTTTGGAGAGGGTGCGACTGAAGAGAGTGCACGTCTTGCACTTCGTTTCTCATTTTTCCATTGGGGATTACATCCGTGGGGATTATATGCACTTGTAGCATTATGTATTGCGTATTTTACATTTAGAAAAGGAAGAGCAAGTACAATTAGTGCGACAGTGGGTCCACTATTTAAAGGCGGTGAACATGGCCGTATTGCACATATGTTTGATGTTCTAGCTGTATTTGCGACAGTATTTGGTGTGGCAACATCATTAGGACTTGGGGCGAAGCAAATTGCGGGTGGTGTTAGTTATTTAACATCCATTCCAAACTCATTACCGACACAGCTAGTAATCATTGGAATTGTAACTGTTCTTTATATGCTATCTGCGCAAACGGGACTCGATAAAGGAATTAAATATTTAAGTAATGCGAATATTATTTTAGCGTTTGCACTTATGATAATTGTATTATTTGCAGGTCCAACAAACTTTATTATGAATTATTTCACTTCAACAATCGGATCATACATTCAAGAATTACCAAGTATGAGTTTCCGTTTAAGTCCATTAAATGAAGGCGGAAATCAATGGATTCAGTCATGGACGATTTTCTACTGGGCATGGTGGATTGCATGGTCACCATTCGTAGGTACGTTTATTGCTCGTGTGTCACGCGGGCGTACAATTCGTGAATTTGTTATTGGTGTGTTACTCGTACCAACAGTAATTGGTGCGCTTTGGTTCTCTGTTTTCGGAGGAACAGGTATTCATATGGAATTGTTCGACGGGGCGAATATATATGGTCAAATTAAAGAAATGGGCACAGAAGTAGGATTATTTGCTATGTTAGACCAGATGGGTAGTATGGGCCCGGCTTTATGTGTGTTAGCTATTTTACTTATTTCAACATTCTTTATTACATCGGCAGACTCTGCTACGTTTGTTCTAGCGATGTTAACGACACATGGTAGCTTAAACCCACCAAATCGCATCAAAATGGTTTGGGGTATTGTTCTAGCGGCGATAGCTTCGACCTTATTGTATGTCGGTGGATTAGAGGCGCTGCAAACTGCGTCGATTATTGCGGCATTCCCATTTGTATTTGTTATTTTCTTTATGATTGCAGCACTATTTAAAGAGTTGCAAAAAGAAGGGCGTATGAAATAACATTAATAATAGAAGAAAAAAATTCTGTATATATAAATAGTATTAGGACTGTCGAATGTCGGCAGTCCTTTTTCACTGTTCTATCCTATTGTAGGAAAAGCATTACTTTGTTGCGGAATACTATAGATATCGGTAATTTAAAAAGAAAAATCGATATGGTTCGACAATATCCGATATTTTACACATTATATTCATATTTGTGACAAAAATATGTCGGAAATGTGTTGTCACTTTTATGTATATGTGCTATATTATTTCCTGTAAGCGATTTCAAATAGTTTTAAATCGCATTCAAGGGGGACAACTAGAATAATGAAACGTTACGAAAGAAAGTGGAAGCATATTTGCTTGAAACGTGTGGCACATCGAAATGCCCAAGAAAGCACGGAACCGAAGACTGAAACTCGTAAAGAGCATCAAGAGAAGCAATTGGTTCTACAAAAATAGCAATCACTTTTTCGTATATAAATGAAGGTCGATCGTTCGTTGGGGGATGGACGTGAAATAACTTTCTGCTAAGGGGTATTGTCTGATATATAGTATTACGGTAAAAAATAAGCACAGAGCATACGGCGCTCTGTGCTTATTTTTTAATGAAATCTATTTTTCTTTTTTAAATCGTACTGTTTTATCCCAACCAATTACTTGTTTCTTGCTCTTTGCACGTAAGTAAAGAATGAGACTGCGAATAAACAAATACGTAAAGAGCTGTGCGTACGTAAAGTACATAATGACGCTTATGAAAATGTTGGTCGGTGTAAAGGTTCGTTCGACGCTCTGGGCACTAAATAATTGAGAAACATATGTAATATATGCGACATACCACATAAATAGTAATGGAATGCTATATTGAATTTGGAATATGCCGAGCAGTCCAATTACAAACCAAACGTTTGAAATGATTAGGAATAGCCAAAATACGACATACACTAAAACTTGTTGTAAGGAATGGACGAGAAGTTTTCCTTTAAAGAAGCTTAACGAAGAAAACATTTTTTCTAAAATGTATAAGTTTCCTTGAAGCCAACGTGTACGCTGTTTAATAAGAATGTTTAAATGCTCAGGTTCTTGTTCCCATGTAATCGATTCCGGGACGATTGGTAAGAGATAGCCCTTTTGGGTAATTCTTAATGTTAATTCGGCATCCTCTGCGATTGCATAAGGGTCATAGCCGCCAAGTTCTTCTAATGCGGAACGACGAAGAAGCATATTTGTTCCGGTTAGTGAACCTGTTTGGAATAATAGCCAGCGTCCAGATTGCATAAGGAGCTGGAAAATCTGAAATTCTAATGAAATCATTCGTGTAAGCCAATTTCTTTTTTCATTTACTGTACGAACGTGTCCAACTGCTCCAACGGCATCCTTTGTTGTTTCAGCATGTTCTACGAGCATTCGCAGTGCATGTGGTTCAGGTTGATTATCTGCATCGTAAACACAGAAATATTCACCATCCGAAATGCTAAGGCCGTAGTTTAATACACGCGATTTTCCTTTCGGTTCGCCAGGTGGTACACGAATGTGATGAATATGAGCATAAGCTCTGTCGAAATCATCGCCAATTTCAGGTGTTTCATCTTGAGAGTTATCGTTTAATAAATAAACGTTTAGTTTGCCTGGGTATTCAATCTTTGCCATCGCTTCCAATGTATCTTTAATAACAACCCCTTCATTATGGGCAGGTATTAAAATATCTACACTTGGATAATGTTCTAGCGTACGATCTTTTCGTTTACTATTTCGATGAATTAAGCCCGCAATTGTTAAGAAAGAGTAATAAACGAGTAAACCAGAGAATAGAAAGGCCGTAAAAATCAATACATATTTAATTGAAAATGTGATGCTGATCCAGAAAACAAGTACACAAAACAAAATAAATAAAAGAAGCATAACGAGTGTCATCATAGTGGGGTATGTCCTTTTGTATTGATTTGTTCTCGTTTTATTTTAATATCTTGAATTGCTTCAGCAGCAAGCCATTGCTTCATTTTTGGATGTAGACGGTTCATTACAATGTCAGCACCGGCTTTATTTGTGTTTTGTAATAAAATGACTAATGTGTTGCTGTCATATTCAGCAGCAAGGTCAAAGTCAGTTCTGACTGTATCAACTAATAATGAAGCTACACGATCCATGACGCTTTCCTTCGTATATTTACTAAAGGAAGTGAAATCGAAGAAAATGATAATGCCTGTTTCATTCCGACGATTCATCGCAGTTGTTAATAATGCTTGTCGTCTTTCGAATTCTTGTCTTGTTAATAATTTTGATTCTCCAATGTATTGCTCAAGCACTCTCACTCGTTCAGTTAACTCTTTATTTTTAAGGATAACCTTTTTTAATAGATGGGTTGAAATATAAACAATGAAGAAGTTAGCTGCCATCAGGAAGTGGGTAATAATATATTCCCATTGATCTGATGTACTCCATAAGTGAAGCCATGCTTCATAAAATAAATAGAATACTGAAATAATGGTTCCCAGTATGAAGAAAATAAATGCTGTTTTATCAGCTAAAAATAGGAATAGTACATTTATGATGACATATATAATTGTAAAAATGAGCGCGTGCTCATATTTCGTCACATGTACAGTAGTAAAATAAAATAAAATTTGTAAAATCCACATAGAGAGGACTTTATAGGACTTATCTTTCACGAAACGTTCCTCCTTAAAGATAATTCGTGCTGGATATTTGTAGTATGCACAATTATTAAGAAATGGACCATGTATTGGTCTTATCCCTGTCAAGTAGACAATATTAAAAAGACTAAGCAGCCATCGAGATTCGATATTCTATCGGAGCTCGGTGGTTGAGTCGTTTTTGGAACCGTTTATAGTTATAAAAATAAATATACTCTTCAATTGCTTGTATTAAATCTGCTTCTGTTTTAAAATGATTCAAATACAACATTTCCGATTTAAAATGGGAGAAAAATGACTCAATACAGGCATTATCATGGCAGTTTCCTTTGCGAGAGTGGCTGCCAATGATACCTAAACCTAAAAGTCGTTTGTTGTAGGCGTGAGATGTGTACTGGAATCCCTGATCTGAATGGAGAATGGTTCCACGCACATCTCTTTTTTGTGCCAACATTTCAATTGTATCTAATACAAGTTCATTATCGTTGCGCTTGGATATTTTCCAAGAAACAACTTCGTTATTATAAATATCTTGTACAACAGAAAGATACCGAAATCCCTCTTGGAATCGTAGGTAAGTAATATCTGTAACAAGCGCTTCATTTTGTTGGCGATCTTTGAATTCACGGTTTAAAACATTCGGAAAAACATTGGAATAGTTCCCTTTAAAGAAGCGACGCTTCTTTCGAATAATAGATTGAATGTTGAGCTCGCTCATTAAGCGATATACTTTTTTGTGATTTATAAAATATCCCTCTTCCTGTAAAGCGATTTTCATACGTGGATAACCATATTCCTTGTGCCTTACGTGAATAGATTGTATTACTTTTTTTAATCGTTTCTCGGATTCTAGTCGCATGTTTTTCATACTTTTTGTATGAATCCACTTATAGTAACTTGAACGATGTACACCCGCAAATTTCGTAAGCCATATAACTGGATATTTCCCCTTTAATGATTCAATAATATGATATCTCACCGTATATTTTAGTGCACCTCCATTTACAGATTCGGATACTGCTTTTTTAAATATTCAACCTGTGCCTTATAGTAGTCACGTTCCTCTTCAATCGTCTTAAAATGAACGCGTTTGCCTTTTAGAGGATTTGATATACCTTTCATTCCACCATTTTTTCCACGAGTATCTGTAATTTCACCAAATTCTTTATATTTTTTCACCCAATTTTTTAGTTGTGTAGAGCTTCTAATCTGATATTTTTCCTTTATCATATTGTAACTTCCTTCTCCGTTTAAATAACTTTGAACAGCCGCTAACTTTAATTCTTCTGAATATGTAATAAATGTTGAACCTTTTTTAGTCATGAAAAATCCCCTCCAAGTAATAGTGTAACATCCATGTATGTACATGGTCTTTTTACACTGTCTACTTAAAGGGGATAATATCAGTTTGGAAATATACAACTGTTTGGACATAAAAAAGACCATCGAAATGATGGTCTTGCAGACTGTAGACAAATGCATAAAATAGCGGATGAACCTTTCTCTGAACACTTACTTTACTTCTTTCATAAATAGTCTAACGTTTTCAGCGATTTCTTTGAATTTGGTATGGTGTAAATAATGTGATCCATCCATGGTTACTACTTTTCCATGTACCGAGTCTTTGATCTGCCCTTCATGCAGAGGTATCCATCCTGCTACACCTTCATTATTCGCTTGTACAAAGAGAAGAAGTGGAAGATATTTAGGGAAGATTAAACCTTGAGCCCCTTTAAAATTAGACGAAATATGGTCCATCTCATTCAAGGTTGTGTCATTATACATGTTTTTATTCGAAATCATTTTCATTTGCTCTACGGTTTTTTCATCAAATGCCAGTCCAGCATAGGGGTCAGCACTGATTTTCATAGCCAATCTTAAGAGACCTGATTTTTTGAGATATGCAAACGTTTTTAATGGGAAATTGATATCCATACCCGGTTGTGTTGCAACACTGCTATCGATTCCGACAAATGCAGTCACCTCGTTTGGATATTTGTTCACATAATCAATTCCATAAATGCCTGTAATGGAGTGGCCCATGAGCATGTATCTGTTAATATTAAGCTGCTGTAGAGCTTCATGAACTTCACTTACCATATTCTCCGTGGTTCGCTCTTTTACAGTTTCATCACTTAATCCATAACCGAAAGGCTCTACCGCAACAACTTTGTAAAATGGAGATAATTCATCGATAAGAAGCTTAAAATCAAGCCCTGGAGTAGCTGTTCCATAACCAGGCAGGAGCACGATCGTTTCCTCGCCCTCGCCTTGAATTAACACATTCATGTTTCTCCCGTCTACAGATACGTGCTGCCCGTAGGGCACTATTCGTTTTTGCTCCGAATGACTACTCATCACATTTGCGATATAAACAATACCTAAAAAAAGTACAATGGCTAGAACGATTGCTCCTATGATTTTAAGTAAGATGTTTCGCACTTTCTTTATTTTCATTCCACTCAGCGTTTTCTTTTCCTCTTGTTGTGTCACTGTCATCTTCTCCTGTCCTGATCTGTTTGCCTTCCTTCATGTGCCTGTAATGAAAACTTAACCAATGAAGATGTACTCACCATGACGACAATATGAACTGAATATGAACTGCCAAAAAAAATGCTACGGCTCTATATGCAAGTAAGCTTGCATATGAGTCGTAGCATAGAGAATGAATCTAACTAATCTGTTGGTGTAGTGATTGGCAAGGTGACAATGAAGGTCGTTCCTTGACCAGGTTCACTTTTCACTCGGATGTCACCTTGATGAAGCGACACGATCTGTTTAACGATAGCGAGTCCCATACCACTTCCGTCATACTTACGACTGTGGGAACGATCGGCCTTAAAAAAACGCTCGAATATACGCTTCTGGTCGTCAAGGTGAATACCAATACCAGTGTCGGATATTAGGATTGTCACGTTTTTGATATCTTGTTTGATGCTTACGTTAATCACGCCGGTATCCTCGGAAAATTTGATGCTATTTCTGAGGATATTCGTCCATACCTGATTTAACAGGTCATGATCAGCCGTTATTTTAACTGTCTGTAAATCAAGCTCGAAATGTATATCGCGAGCAGACCATTGTGGCTGGAGCGCCACGATTATCCGTCGGATTTGTTCATCGAGGCTGAGCGTGACGAGCCGCAGTTGCTTTGACTGCGATTCAAGAAAACTCAGCTTTAGCAGGTTATCGCTCATTTTGGACATCCTTTTCGCTTCAGCGATGATAATATCAAGATAACGGCTTCGTTCGTATTCTGAAAGGTCAACTTGCTTAAGCACTAGAGCATAACCGGATATCGAAGTGAGCGGAGACTGAACCTCGTGCGACACGTTCGTTACGAATTCCCTGCGCATCCGCTCAAGTTGCTGCAGATCGTGCATCATTTCTTCGAAGCTACGAGCCAAAGTACCCAGCTCACTCGTTTGCTTAATATTCAACTTG
This sequence comes from Bacillus sp. S4, assembly GCF_040838205.1. Taxonomy (NCBI): domain Bacteria; kingdom Bacillati; phylum Bacillota; class Bacilli; order Caryophanales; family Bacillaceae; genus Bacillus; species Bacillus sp. S4. Next base: position 9,901 of record NZ_JBFPJI010000026.1, on the reverse strand, counting down.
ACGTTGAAATCTCCAGATGCTATCCGCTTGGTCGCTTTTGTCAGCTTTTTTATCGGTCTTACCAGGAATACAGAGGCAACTAGAATCAATAAGCTTCCTGCAATCAACGAACATGTTGCAAAGACCAATGCCCATTTTGTGACAAAAGAGGCTGAAGGAGGGGCGAGCGCTTCCAAAAATATCGCTTTCGTTCCCATTTCCGTTTTCAACGGCAACCCTAAGAGGACCGTGGCAATACCATTAGGAGTGTCCTGAACAACACCTCCATCTAATACTTTCTTTAGTTGCTCCATCGTCACAGGCGCAGGTTTGTGTCCGTGACGTTTACCGTAAGACTTGAACTGACCCGTTGCTTCGTAAATTCGAATATAATAAGAATCGAGCTGCTTCATTTCACTTACGAACAAGTCCGCTTCATGTAACGGAAAGGTCTTGTAAATCCGGACGATGTCTTGGCCAAAGTTACGTAAGTTGATTTGAGCGTTTTCGTTCAATTTATCTTCGAATATCCAAGTTGACACCAAAAAAGAAATGATCGTGCCCCCGATGATGGAGACTAAAAATGTCAGGACAACACGTATATATAAGGATCTGATCATTCATAAACCTCAAGCCGATACCCAAGCCCGCGCACCGTTTCGATCCGAAAATCGGGTGTTGTCGCGAACCGTTCACGCAGCCGTTTAATATGTACGTCTACCGTTCGATCATCTCCGGCGTAATCGATACCCCAAATCTGATCGATCAACTGCACGCGCGTATAGACTTGTCCGGGTGTTCCAGCGAGCTTATACAGCAATTCGAACTCCTTTAGCGGCAACGTAAGCGACTCCGTCCCTTTCATCACCTTATAGGTCTGTCGATCAAGGATGACGTTCCCTAAATGGATCGTCTGCGTGGAGCCAATCTTGTATCGTTTGAGTAGTGCCCTAACACGAACCGTCAACTCTAACGGATCGAATGGTTTGGTTAAATAATCGTCCGTCCCAAGTTCGAAACCTTTCACTTTCTCCCATGTTTCTCCTCTCGCAGTCAGCATAAGTAAAGGTAGATCAGGATTGGCTCTTCGGAGCTCCTTGCTTAACGTCCAACCATCCATAATCGGCATCATAATGTCAAGTACGACAAGATCGACATTCGTTGAGATGTAGACGGCCAGTGCTTCCTTGCCGTCCGCTGCTTCAGCTGTTGCGAATCCGTCGTTGCGTAGAAATAAACAGACGAGTTCGCGAATGTTCGCATCGTCGTCAGCAACTAGTATAGTAGGCATCGGTTCCCTCTTTTCCCTGTTTTCCACCGCATTATTTCAAGCAATCATTATACTATAAATTAACACGTATGTTGATTAACCAAAGTAATACAGTTTCTTGATTTATCGACCTGTAGAATTCAAGTGTTTCTTTCAAACTAATTTGTCACTCAATTGACAAGGCTTCACAAAGAAACAGGCGTGTGAAACCTGCAAATGACAAGCGTTTATTTTGTCTTTTGGCCTTGTGCACGAAGAAATTTCAGCAAAGCATAGGCAATTATAGCTGTGAATAACTGATTGAACAACGCATTGGATGTTGTGCCAAACAATACGGGAACGTTCAAATTCAGCTAAATCCAGCGGAAAAATGATTCAATTGCCCAGCGCTATTTGTACATGGCGGCGATTCCTTCGGACAGATAGATTGGTAGAACGCATATTCCCCAAACTACTCCAGTAATTACACCATCTGAAATAACACGTCCCATACCCACTAATTATTTTTCATCAAATGCGTAAATGGCGTATCAACTTTGATTGCACATTCGTTCCAAATCATTACTTGTTAATTTAAGTGAATTCCACCATAAAGATTCATATAGGTTTAGTAATTAGTCAAAGTTATTAGGGTGTTCTGTCGTATAATTTATATATTATCATATAATTACCTCCTGATTTTTGTATATTATAGTTCTACATCAACACATAATATATAACTTTTTCTCATTGCTTATTGAACTAATCTGCTCCGTTCAAGAAGAACCCTATCAGTTTAAATAACTCAGATTTTGGCAAAATTAAATTGATTCAAATGATACCCACCTTTTAGTAATCTCAGAAAATTTCTTAGTCGCGAGTGAGGTTGGTTTTCTTATAGCTAATCCAATAGTTCGATAGCTATCACTTTCAAGTGGAATGGCTGCAAAAGAAATTTTTGATGTCGGTATAATCATTTCTGGCAATATACTAATTCCTAGATTATTCTCCACCATGGAGATCACTGAGTATTCATTCATATTTTCGAATCTAATATTGGGACTAACTTTATTCTCCCTAAATATTTTTTGAATATCATCATAACACTGATATGTTGGCATAATAAAAGGTACATTTTCTATTTGTTGCATTGATACTTGGTTTTCCTTACATAATGGGGATTGGTTAGATACAACACATAAAAGTCGATCCCTCTTCAATTGTACGATTTCAAAGGATTTTTCAAAGGATTCAAAGTAAGTATCATTATTAATAAATCCACAATCTAATCTCCCGTTTTGTAACCAATTCTCAACCTCAGCATAGTTTCCTTCCAGTAATTCGATTTCAATATTTGGAAACTTTTCCTCCATTTTTTTAAGAATACCAGGAATCCAGTTTTTAGAAATACTCGAAAAAACCCCCACTCTTACTGTTCCTTTTTGGAACCCATTGATAGCGGCTACTTCCTGCTTCAGCATGTTGTTATAGTATAAAATTTTCCGAACGGTAATTAAAAGCTCCTCTGCATTTTTGGTCAATGTTAAAGTAGAGTGATTACGAATAAATAAAGGAAAGGACAACTCTTTTTCCAAACTGCTAATTGCATGACTTACAGCAGATTGGGTGAAACCTAACACTTCTGCAGCTTTTGTAAAACTATTGAGTTCTGCCACTTTGTTAAATATTTCATATTTTGTTAAAGTCACTATGGTCCTCCTCATGAATTTTATTCATGTCTCCATTATATTTCTTCGTTTTATTTAATGCCATTACCAACATATAATAAGTGCATGCTCTATTATATGACCCTTGACAAGGAATGTATTTTTTATGGAAGGATGAAGTGAAATGCAAAAAATTTTAGTTACAGGTGCTGCAGGTAAGATTGGCCAAGATGTTACAAGATTCCTAGATAAGCAAGGGAATTACCAGTTACGGCTAGCAGATATTAACTTATCTGCTTTAGAAACTTTTAAAGATACAAATCATGAAATCATATATTTAGATGTTTCTGATTTAGCTGCTTGTCAAGAATTTACGAAAGGTATAGATATAGTTATACACTTGGCAGGTAATCCTTCGCCAAATGCTGATTTTTATGGCTCCTTATTAGAAAATCATATAAAGGGAACCTATAATATTTTTAGAGCTGCTAGTGATAATAATGTATCCAAAGTGATAGTTGCTTCCAGTGCTCAAACAATTGAAGGCTATCCTTTGGATTATCAACCACATGCTTATTCACCCACGAGGCCCAAAAATATGTACGGGGTAAGTAAGTGTTTTGCAGAGGCTGTCGCTTCTTATTTTGCTTATGAAGAAGGGTTACAAAGTCTTGCTATTCGTATAGGTGCATATGATGATTATAATCCATATGGTAAACCACTAACAGCTAGAGATATGAGTGCATACTTAAGCCCAGAAGATTTTATGGACCTTCTCTTAAAGTCGATGACGGCAAAGAACTTACCTCCATTTTCAATTTTACATGGTGTATCTAACAACAGGTTTAAACGAATTGATATTGAAGGAACAAGAAAGTTAGTTGGTTATAGCCCAAGTTCTGATGCTTTTGTACTAAGTGGTATTAAGTTCTTTGATTCTTGATAAAGGCATATCTAGAAAAGAGATTATATTATTGTTATTTAGCTTTTATTTGTTCTATTTTCAATAGCTGCAGTTTCTACAATCATAATATTCCAATTTTCTCAGATAGGGCACACTATTCTTCTGTCTCATTTGTGGAACAACTCTATTGTCACCACTAGTTCCACAGATGTTCTTTTCCTTTTCAACATTATGGGGGAGCACCATCAAAACGCGAATTTCGTACGCTAAGCAAAATTTCATAAGAAAAAGCCGATTTCCGGTACTCTAAGAGAATAATTGGCTTTTTACTGTTAAGTTGTTTGTAGTGATTGTAGGGAGTCTAATGATGCAATTTCTTTTATACTAAATCGGTATTTTCCTAGAATATTAATGTGTTCCCATTCTAATGGAGAAATATATTTCAATAATTCTTCATTAAGATGGGAATCAAATAACTCAACTTTCGCACCTATAAAATAAGCGGGGAGATTTAGCTATATTGAATTTAGAGTCTATCAATTGTGTACTGTACAACTTGAGTAAAATGAAAAACACCTCGATCCTTGGTATAGTGAGATTACCTAGAAATCACTACCACAGAAGAGGTGCCTTAACTACAATAGCTCAAAATAACCAATATCATCAACTACCAAAAGAACTTAATTCTATTTTTTCCGAGCTTGAAATGAAGATCCAGCTAAGGATGCAGTCTATCGCTTCTTATAAACGGTGCCAATGTTCAATTGGCGCCCTTTCCTGCTGCTGTTTAGTATGAATGCGATTAAAAAAGTAACTCGACTTACGAAAAAAACCGCTCCAAAGTGTTGATTGTGCTTATCATCGTAACCGCAGTAAAAAAGTTGAATTGCTAGCACACTATTTTGAAACCTTGGTTAACTATTCCAACTTTGAAGTATTTCCTGTTATTAATCAATGAGTAAGGGGCAAAATTCAAAGTATATGGTGGCACTATTTGTACTTCTTTCTGTAATCTCTACTCATCGAATAAATTTAGAGCTATCACTCATGCCTTCAGTTGAACACCCCGATGACTGAACTAAGATAAGTTATGGATGAAGCGCCCGTGCCATCGCATCAAAATAATTCTGACTGGCACGCTGACTCACTTCGGCTTCAGGCACAAGTACTTCAAAGCAATGGAAGCAGCCGGGGTAGAGATGAAATTCAACATCTACTCCTGCTTGTGCAAGTCGTGTTACATATTCAATAATTTCATCTCGGAATAAATCGAGTTGACCTACACATGTATAAGTTGGCGGTAGTCCTGCTAAGTTGTCTGCTCTCGAAGGTACGGCATAGGGAGATGGTTCGTTAGTATCGTTCTTCTTTCCCAAGTACATATTCCAAGCCGTTAAATTGTTTGATCTATTCCATGTTGCATTGTCTTCTATAATCTCATAGCTTGATGGTGTTATGTTGTGGCTATCAAGCATCGGATACAGCGGCATCTGAAAAATAATAGATGGACCTCCTTTATCACGAGCCATTAACGCAAGCGCTGCTGTTAGTCCACCGCCTCCACTTGCACCGGCGATCGCAACTCGATTCACATCAATTCCAAGCGAGTCTGCCTCATTTGTTATCCAAACCAAGCCTGCATAACAATCTTCAATAGCCGCTGGATAAGGATGTTCAGGCGCAAGTCGATAATCGACAGACACAACAACGCATTCAGCAGTCTGAACAAAGCGTTCACACAAAACATCGTCCATATCAGGGTGGCCCATTACGTATCCACCACCGTGAATCCACAGCATAGCTGGAAGTTTATCAAGATTTTTCTCAACGGGTTCGTAAATTTTAACTAACATCTCGCCGGCTGCGCCAGGAATCATTCGCTTGGTCATGTTTACAAGCTCTGATTTTTCCAAATGTGGATTCGACAAGAGACTTCGACTCGCCTCTAAATCCCCCTCTAATTGAAAGCCTGGAAATTGTGAGAAAGCCTGTTTTAATTCTGGTAATACTTGACTGTCAATTTTCATATAAATTCCTCCAGTTAAATAATGAAACTTGATGTAATCCTTATGGAATAATTAACGGAATAGATGTGTCTCCTGTTCTCCTTCAGCTTCCCATTTGGCAATTTCCTCTCTTACCCGAGGGGCAACTTCTGTTCCAAGCAATTCTATGGCACGCATGACTTGATCATGTGGCATGGTACTTAATGGTACATACATCATAAAGCGTGTAATCCCTACATGCTTACGAAGATGAATGATTTTTTCGGCGACTGTATCTGGATCACCAACATACAACGCCCCTTCAAAACTTCGTGCAGCATCAAAGCTGGAACGATCATAATAAGGCCACCCCCGCTCTTTACCAAGTTTATTCATGCCTGCCTGAGTGGAAGGGAAAAATGTATCTGCTGCCAATTCCGTATTCTCTCCAACAAATCCAATTGAATGAGATCCCACCTGAAGCTTTGATACATCATGACCAGCGTGAGCCGCTGCTTTCTTATATAGCTGTACAATTCGTGCAAAGTGCATTGGGCTACCACCAATAATCGCCAGCATAAGTGGTAATCCCAGAAAACCGGCACGGATAGCAGATTCCTGATTCCCACCGCTACCAACCCATATCGGTAAAGGATTTTGAACAGGTCTTGGATACACACCTAAATTATTGATTGCTGGTCTATGTCCGCCTTCCCAAGTCACTTTTTCGGACTGACGTATTTTGAGCAGTAGGTCCAAATGTTCTTCAAACAGTTCTTCATAGTCTTTCAAGTTATAGCCAAACAATGGAAAAGATTCGATAAAGGAACCACGACCCGCCATAATCTCTGCGCGTCCATTTGAAATGCCATCCAGTGTAGAAAAATCCTGAAAAACGCGCACAGGATCAGCTGAAGAAAGCACGGTTACTGCACTCGCGAGCCGTATCTTTTTCGTTTGTGGTGCCGCCGCTGATAGAACCATCGCTGGAGAGGATGCTGCATAATCCTTTCTATGGTGCTCACCAACACCAAACACATCAAGTCCTACTTGATCAGCAAGAACGATTTCTTCAACAACTTCACGTAATCGCTGTGCGTGACTTATCACTTCACCACTATGAACATCTGGTTTCGTTTCTACAAAAGACGTAATACCTATTTCCATTTGTTATCTCTCCTAGTCCAATTAGATTTTAAGTCAAAAAAATTAATCATTTCCTTTATGGTAGTAACGTGTTTCTCATATTGGCTAGCACACGTTTATTTCATAAAATCTTAACTCGTCTGGTCATAGCCCAAAAAAGAAGAGCTAAAGCACTGACAGAGGCTCCGAGTAAGGAAACCCCTCCCCAGCCAAAGTGTACGTATATTTGAGTCGACGCAATTGAACCACCAGCACTGCCGATAGAATAAAACACCATATATCCAGCAGTAAGTCGACTCCGTGCTTCTGTATGCAATGGAAGGATCATGGTTTGATTCGTGACATGTATTGCTTGTACGGCCAAATCAAGTAGAACTATCCCTATCACTAATGCGATTAATGACTGCTCTATATAGCTGATGAACAACCATGAAATCAATAATAGAGCTAAAGCAATGCCTGTCGTTCGTTGTCCGTAACCTTGATCGGCCAATTTCCCTGCCCGTGCCGCAGCCAAGGCTCCAGCCACACCTACAAGACCGAATGCGCCAATTGCACTATGAGATAGAGCAATTGGCGGTGTACTAAGTGGCAGTACTAGTGAAGTCCACAAAATGCTGAAATCAGCAAAAATCAGCATGGCTAGAACGGAGCGAACGCGTAAAGTTCGTTCTTGAATAAACAAAGCAAGCACCGATCTAATCAACTGAGGGTAGGATAGCGATTTTACCTCGCGCTCAACATTGGGCAACATCTTTATAAACATAAAAACCATCAAAAGCATGAGCGCTGCAGAAAATAGATATACAGAACGCCATCCCGCAACATCTGTTAATATACCAGCAAAAGTACGTGCGAGAAGTATGCCAATAACTATCCCACTTGTTACAATGCCAACGACACGTCCTCTTTCTGTAGGGGAAGCGATGGTCGCTGCAAACGCCACGAGAGTCTGTGTCACAACTGCAAGCAGACCCACCAAAGCCATACCTGCGAAAAGTACCATGCTGGAGGAAGCAGTACCAACTATAACCAGAGCTGTTGTAGATAATAGCATCTGACCGACAATTAGACGTCGCTGGTTTAGCAAATCTCCAAGCGGTACGAGTAGTAGTAAGCCCAATCCATAAAAAATTTGTGTAATGGTAATAACAACACCAATAATGGAATGGTTAATACCAAACTCATTAGATAGTTGATCAAGCAACGGCTGTGCAAAGTAAATATTGGCAACAGACATTCCACAGGCAGTCGCAAACAATAATACCAAAGCGTGAGACATGGATGGCTGTTGATTCAAATTAGGTTTTGTTATGGAAGATTTATGACTTATCTTAGTGTAGAGTGGATCATCTTCTATATTTGTCTCTGTTTTGCACATACCTTAACCTCCAATCACATTAGATTTTTAATCATAACATACCGTTCAGTACAATATGATTACTGGTAAATATAACTTAGCCTTATTCATGATGTCAACGATTTTTTTGCACTAAAGTTAATGTTGCATTAAATGAATGGATCTTGATTTGACAGGAAGAATAGCTAATTATATAATAATTACATACTGTTTGGTAATAAAAAAACAATTGTAATTACCTACACACCTATCCTAAAACAATTAATAAAATCAAAGTTTGAGGAGGAGAATTCTTAATGGCAAGAACCCGTGAATTTGATGAGGATCAAGTTTTAGATGCAGCAATGCAGTTATTTTGGGAGAAGGGATATGAGGCTACCTCATTAAGTGATCTTACTTCTAGAATGGGCATTCAACGCCCTAGTATTTATTCGACTTTTGGAGATAAGAAAGAATTGTTTGAAGCCACACTTCGCAGGTATACAATGTCTCGGGCCTCTGATATACGAAATAGGCTTCAAAGTCACTCCTCTGTAAAAGAGGCATTTTCTATTTTCTTTGCCGATGTCGTCAATGAAGAATACGCAGGGGATCTTAGTAAAGGTTGTTTTTGTATCAATACAATGGTTGAACTAGCACCTCATGATGAGAGATTTGAAATTTTGACCAGAGAACATCAAATGTACCTCGCCGTCATTTTTCAGGAGACGATCGAACGAGGAATCCAATCAGGTGAGCTGGAATTCAACACAGATGCAAAGTCTTTGGCACAGGCACTGATTGTAGCGTTAATCGGTCTAACGGTTATGATGAAATCTCGCCCCCAACGTTCATTTGTGGACAATGTAATAGCAGCGACGCTCACATTACTTAAGTGACATGATTGTATTTAAAAGTACGAAAACCATACCTTTATAGGGGTAACGTCAAATCTCCATCAAGCTACAATTTTATAGTACCCCCAGAACGAAATTTTGTGCTAACTTGTAACAAAAAAGCTCATTTTTTCGTTTTGGGGCTGATTTGTTTTCTTAAGTTGATGGGCATGTGGCAATGGCCCATATAACAACAATTAGTTAAATTAATATTTTATTCGTTGTTTTATTTCTTTAAAACGATCATGTATTAATTTCTTGATATCCGGGTGATCTTTATATAAGGTAACGGTATACATGATGGAAGATGCAAGAATAGTAGACCATATTAACCAATCTCCAGCATGAGAAAGAACTTTAATTATTTCACTCGTAAACTGTTCCTGTCCCGCTTGAAATGTCGATACGAGCGAGTTAAGATTGAACAACAATAAAATAACAATCCTGCCCAAAAGCATAATAATCCATCCGATAATATACGTATAGCCTCCAACACTACATAATTGATTATTATGATGAAAAACTTTCACCCTCTTAGCTTGCCAATAACCAACTATCGCTCCTAATATAAGCAAGCTAATTAATTCAATTGTAATAATATAGTCCAATCTATTTGGAAGACCCATATAAGTTCTGATTATAGCCATGATTGGTATACCAAGAAGATCGAAGCTATCTACTTTCTTCGGGATAAGCTGCCTAATAATCAATACAATAACGACTACAAGAATAATAA